>CAYMFZ010000622.1:0-3531 GCA_964389585.1 uncultured Pirellulaceae bacterium
AGTTCAATATTCGTGATGGGTGCCATGGCCACGCGGCAGCATGGCCATGAATGAACAACGAAAAACCAATAATCAGAGGATCATGCTCACGCACCCGGTTTAGGTTGGCACCCGGTTCAGTGCAAAACCGGACGCTAACGCGTGGCGGCTGGTTTTCGGGTGACAAACCACTAGATACGCACGTCGTACATGTAGTACGGCATTCGTTTCATGCCAAGCGACTCGTAAACTTTTTGAGCCGCTTCGTTTTCGACCTCGACGTACAGTCGCACAAACATCACGTTTTTTGCTTTGGCCATTTCAATGACGGTTTGGTACATCTTCTTGAACGCGCCCTTGCCGCGGTGATCGGCATCGACAAACACGGATTGGATGTACCACATATTGCTGTTGCGCCAGTCGGACCATTCAAAAGTAACGAGCAAACTGCCAACGACTTTTGATTGATCATCATCTGATTCAGCGACGAGATAGAACCCGCGACTTGAATCCTCAAAAACAGCTTTGACCGCCGGTAAGACCACTTCAGGATCGAGCTTTTTGTCCTCAGTCTCCAACGCCATGGCGATTTGAAAACTTGCGATCGAGCCCGCGTCTTCAACGACGGCATCACGTACGTTAATCGGCATTTTTTTCTCAGGGATATGATTTAGTTTAGATATTGGCCGGTCAGCGAACCTGTATTCTTGGCCAAGTCTTCTGGTGTTCCGCTGCCGACGAGGTTTCCGCCTTCTTCGCCACCGCCGGGTCCAAGGTCAATGATCCAATCGGCTGACTTGATCAAGTCGAGATTGTGTTCGATCACGATCATCGAGTTGCCTTGATCGACAAGCCGATGAAGGACTTTGATCAGAACGCGGATGTCCTCGAAATGCAATCCGGTCGTTGGCTCGTCAAGAATATAAAGCGTGTTTCCTGTTTCGGATCGAGCGAGTTCGGTTGCAAGTTTCACTCGTTGGGCTTCGCCGCCTGACAAAGTCGTCGACGCTTGACCAAGAAGAAGATAGCCAAGCCCAACGTCGGCCAGTGACTGTAGGATTGATTTGATTTTGCTGAAGCCATCGAATCGAATAATGGCTTGGTCGATCGTCAATCTCAAGACATCAGCAATCGTCAAATCACCAAACCGAACTTGCAAGGTCTGAGCGTTGAAACGGCTTCCATTGCAGGTTTCACAAGTCGCAAAGATGTCGGGCATGAAGTTCATTTTAAGCCGGCGAACGCCGTGACCCTGGCAATCAGGGCACCAGCCCGATTTTGTGTTGTAGCTAAATCGTCCGATTCCGTAGCCACGCTGCTTGGCGATCTTGGTCGCAGCAAACAGCTTTCGAAACTCATCGAAGACTCCCGCGTAAGTCGCCGGACAGGCACGCGGCGTTCGCCCAATCGGTTTTTGGTCAACCATAATGAGCTTGTCAATTTTTTCGATGCCGGTCAGTGAAGTGAACGGCTCGGGAGTCGGAGCGACGAGTTCAAGTTGTCGGGCGATGGCGGGGGCCAATGTCTGGTTGATCAAAGTGCTTTTGCCGCTGCCGCTAACTCCAGTGACGCAGCAGAAAACACCAAGCGGTATCTCGACGTCGATTGACTTTAGGTTGTTCCCTGTCGCGCCCGTGATTTGGATTGCGCGCTCCGGAGAGATTTCACGTCGGGCTGAGGAATCGCTGACATTCGAAACACCTGAAAGATATTTGCCTGTCAAGCTTTCCGGGTGGCTCGCAATGAATTCGGGAGTTCCTTCGGCAACGATCTCACCACCTAGTCGACCTGCTCCTGGCCCCATATCAATCACATGATCGGCGTTTCGAATCATGGCTTCGTCATGTTCAACGACAACGACTGAGTTGCCGGAATCTTTCAGCTCGGTAATCGCCGCGATCAGTCGGTCATTGTCGTGTTGGTGCAAACCAATCGAAGGTTCATCAAGCACAAAGCAAACATTCGTCACGCCGGTTCCAATCGACGTCGCCAGTCGAACGCGTTGATGTTCGCCACCACTCAAGGTATTTGCGGCGCGTCCCAAAGTCAGATAACCAACACCGACTTTTTGTAAGAACGTAAGTCGATGCAGAATTTCTTTGACGATCGGCTCCGCAATGATTGCCGAGTCGCCCTCGGCGTTCAGGTTTTCGAAAAATGGTTTGGCTTGGTCGATCGAAAGCTTAACTATCTCGCCAATGTGCTTGCCGGATAAAAACACGGACCTCGCCTGTTGGTTCAGCCGAGATCCCTTACAGCTCGTGCAAACGATTTCGGCTTGCATTTTCTCCTGCTCAATTTCACGCTCTTCTGATGAGGTGGTCGAAAGTTCTTTTTGAAGCAATACCGCCAGTCCAAGTCGACCTTTGTCGCGGCTGTTGAGGAACTGGTCGAATTGAGAATCTGAAAAAGCGTCCAGTTTTGTGGTGAGTGAAAGTCCAAGATGTTCGATGATGGGAGTGATCGATGTCGTGAGCGTTTTCTTCGCTGATTCCGACAGCCCATTCCACGCCCTCACCGCCGAGGTGTAGACCGATTTTGAACGATCGACGATCAGTTCAGGATCGAACTGAACAAATCGCCCAACGCCTTCGCAATTTTCGCAGGCGCCAAACGGACTGTTGAAGCTGAAAGTTCGTGGCTGAACTTCTGAGTAGTTAATGTCGCAATCAGGGCAGCAGTAGCGAGTGCTGAAAAGTTTCTCTTGCCAGTCTTTGGTGCCATCTTCATCAGTCACTTCCCAGCAACATATCACTTGGCCGGTTCCGCTGATTCTTTCTGCGTTATCAATCGCTTCCAGGAGACGTGGCTCAATTCCGTCTCGAATGATAATTCGGTCGGCGATAGCCTCGATGGAGTGCTTGTCATTGCTGCTGATTGGCGGCAGCTGATCAATATCATGAATCACGCCGTTGATGCGGGCGCGGACCAATCGCTCACGACGAATCTTCTTGAATGTATCTTCGTGCAGCCCCGTTTGAGCCGATACCATCGGCGCGAGAATCATGATCTTGGTTCGCTCAGGTAGTTTGAGAAGTGAGTCGCGAATCTGTTGCGGCGTTTGCTGTTGGATTGTCTCTCCACAACCGTAGCAATGGATATCACCGACTCTCGCCATCAAGACTCGTAAAAAGTCATAGACTTCGGTGACGGTGCCAACGGTGCTGCGGCGGTTGGAAATGTGATGAGATTGGTCAAGACAAAGCGTAGGTTGAAGTCCCTCAATTGAGTCGACGTCGGCTCGCGGAAGCTGATTGAAAAACTGACGCGAATAGATCGACAGGCTTTCGATGTACTGCCGTTGCCCTTCGGCATAGAGCGTGTCAAACGCGAGGGAGCTTTTACCACTGCCACTGCGTCCGGTCACGACAACGATTTGGTCACGCGGAATATTGACGCTGATGTTCTTGAGGTTGTGAGTTCTTGCACCGGTGATTTGTATCACATCGGTCTGCGGTGAAGCGTCTTTCAATGTGGTTGGTGAAGTTGGATTCATGATGCTGAGATCATCCTGATCGTTTTAGTTGGAGTGCTGTGGACCGCTCGGAAAGT
>CAYMFZ010000623.1:0-3526 GCA_964389585.1 uncultured Pirellulaceae bacterium
CTTGGGCGGCAGACTCTTTGGCAGCATGCGTCATGATCACAATGGGAACTGTTTGCTGTCGATCCGACTGCATTTCGTGTTGATAGACCGACGCGATTGAAATCCCGTGTTGTCCTAGCCGTCCGGTGATTTGGCCAAGCACTCCAGGTTGGTCAACGACATCAAATCGCATATAGAAACGACCTTCCAAATCTCCGGGACTCGCAAAATCAACTCGCTTGTGGCCGTCCGCCCAAAGTTCGAGTGTCTTGAAAGTAATGGCCGTTCGACCAACGGCGGTATCGATCATGTCCGCGACGACGGCGGAAGCAGTTGGCATCTGCCCTGCCCCTTGCCCGTGAAAAAACACTGGCCCCACGGCATCACCAACGGCGCTGACCGCGTTGAAATTGGCTTTGACTTCTGCCAGTGGTTCGCCAGTTTTGACCAGCATCGGCGCAACCATTAATTGAATTCCCGAATCAACGAGTTTGGCGTAAGCGATCAACTTGATTCGATAGCCCAGGTGTTTGGAAAATTGCATATCGCAATCGTCGATCGAATCGATGCCTCGACGTGGGATTTCGGACCAATGAACACGAGCTCCAAAGCAAAGATGTGCCAGGATGGCCAGTTTTTGAGCCGCGTCCGTTCCATCGACATCCATCGTTGGATCAGCTTCGGCGAGCCCGAGTTCTTGAGCTTGCGCCAAAGCCGATTGGTAATCGGCGCCCTCGCTGTCCATTTTGGAAATGATGTAGTTGCTAGTTCCATTCAAAATAGCGCGTAACGAAATGACTTGATTCGCAGAAAGGCATTGGCTGACGTTGGTGATGATTGGAATGCCACCCGCGACGGAGGCTTCGAAAGCAATGGAGCGGCCTAGCTGCCGAGCACGGTCAAAAAGTTCAGGACCATGCTCAGCCAGCAACGCTTTGTTCGCCGTCACCACGTCTTTGCCGCTTTCAAGCAATTGCAAAGTGATCGTACGAGCCGGTTCGATGCCACCAATTAGTTGCGCGACGACTTTAACGGAATCGTCATTGATCAATCGCGAAAGATCATCAGTCAGAATGCCTTCGGGTAACTCAATGTCGCGAGGCTTTTTTAAGTCTCGAACCACAACATGTGTCAGCCACAAAGCTCGCCCGGCGTGTCGGCCGGTTCGATCTCCATGGTCAAGCAGCAGTTTGGCAACACCCTGCCCGACCGTTCCCAAACCCACAATCGCAACTCCAGTTTTCTCCATCGTGTCGGTCTTTTCAGTCGTGATATGTCAGGCGGATAGGACTTCATCTGAACCGAAATTCAACAGATTCCGGCGATCGGTCTAACGTAGGCTCGCCATCGTAAGCCCCAGTTGTGTTTTGCTCAAGCGAATGTCGCATCGCCTGAACATTGACCATTAGCGATGAATTAGGGATGCCAGCTTGCTGATCTTTTATTCTTGGTCGCGCTTGAACAATCGGCGGTTAAGTTTGATGAATTCATCGATCAAGTCAGACAGTTTCCCAAATCGCCAGTCTCTCAAGTGGCAATAGCCTGCGGCCGATCCCACAACCGCCCCGATCGAATCGACGATCAAGTCATACATCGTGTCGACCAAGCCCGATTTTTGCATCGACAGTCCGAAAAGCTGATCCATTGCGAATTCGAAAATTTCCCAAACGGCGCCAATCGAAATTGCAAAGCAGCAAGCGAACATGGCGATCGCCAAAGGTGGCGCAGCGAGCTTGTCACCTTTCAAAAGGATAAACATGACGATGAATCCGATCAGCCCAAACCCAATGGCTGAACCAGTATGTAAAAAGATGTCCCACCACCAGTAGCGTTCGTAAAAGTCTCCAACTTCGCCGAGAAACAAAGTTCCAAAAATAAACGCGATGATCGACGCCGTGAAACCGACCGGAATCTTGATCTGATAGAAGTCTTCGAATAGAAAAGGCACCATCGTCAAGCCAAATGTGGCGAGTGAGACTAAGGCAACTGACCATCGACCTGCAATCAGCGACCAGATGGCTGCCGCAATAAGGGCAAGCCAGATCAAATAGACGATCAACTTTTGAGCTTTAAATCGCATGTTTCCGAGCTTGGTTGGTGATGGGTTTTAGTTCTTGATTGCAAAGACGTTGGGATTCAGCCTGAAAGTCGTAGGGGTCGGCCGTCATTAAGTGGTCTCAAATTAAGAAGTCTCAAATTGGACTTTAAAAGTGAGTTTGAGATCGAGAAAGACCAAACAGAATTACGTTTTGGAATATTGAAGATTATAAGACTGTCGCGACAAAGCGTTTCAAATAATGAATCATTTTAACAAGCTAACTGCGGAGTTGATTGGTACCTATTGCCTTGTGTTTGCAGGCGCAGGGGCAATTGTCGTCAACGACACGTTTGAAGGTTCCGTGACGCATGTTGGAATCGCTTTGACTTTTGGGTTGGTCGTGATGGCGATGATATATGCGCTTGGTGAGATTTCGGGTGCCCACATTAATCCAGCGGTAACGATTGCTTTTTTTGTGGCAGGTCGTTTTGATGGCAAATTAGTCGTGCCCTATATCGTTGCCCAGACGATTGGCGCCGTTCTGGCAAGCGTGACTTTGCGAATTCTGTTTTCGGAGCACGAGAATCTTGGCAGCACGATTCCCAGTGGGACTTGGCACCAGTCGTTCCTGTTTGAATTTATCTTGACGGCAATTCTGATGCTCGTGATTTTGCGAGTTTCGAGCGGAAGCAAAGAATCAGGAATCATGGCAGGAGCGGCGATCGGTGCAACAGTTGGACTTGAGGCCATGTTTGCAGGACCAGTTTGTGGTGCTTCGATGAACCCGGCGAGGTCGTTGGGACCGGCGGTCGTTTCGATGACGCTCGATCATCTTTGGGTTTACGTCGTCGCAACGATTGCGGGTGCATGTTTTGCGGTGGTTCTGGATCGACTGGTCAAGGAAAATGCCGAATCCATATAAGCTATAGGTTTACTTTACGTCCTTTTGCGGACCATCGTCTGAATCATTTTTTCGCCTCTACAATTCACGGGGCTTTCTTCAATTCTGTTTCAAGAATCGCTTCATGGCAGAAAGCGTCTTGGGGCCAACATGATGTTCAATCCCCTCGCTATCAATTTCGGCGCTACGCTTGTCCACGCCGATCGCAATCAGGAATTTCAAGACAACTTCGTGTCGCTCCCTCACGCGTTTCGCGAGCGCGGCTCCTTGAGCGGTAAGCTCAATCGGACGATAGGGCTGCGTGTTCAGTAGCTTTTCAATTTGCAATCGTTTTACGATCCGCGAAACCGTAACGTGGCTGACGTTAAAGTGCCTTGCAAGGTTCAGTACTCGGCATTCGCCGTGCTCATCAATGATTTCGGCTACTGCCTCGACATAGTCTTCTGCGGTTTCATTCGCGTGGTGGTCTCGAGTTTTCGCAAACGGGACCGAGCGGGCCTTGATCTGTTTATTCATTTATTCCTCGGTTAGTCGCTGGCGCACCGCAAATTTGACTAGAAGACATTTCAAAACCTAAAATCGTGCGATCATCGTAGTGGGATTCGCCA
>CAYMFZ010000624.1:0-3504 GCA_964389585.1 uncultured Pirellulaceae bacterium
TTTTCGATTGTCTTTACAATCAGGCTCGGTTTGAGCGTTTCAACTGGCATGATGTTTGGAAGCAGGAAAAAAGATGAACCACATTCAAGCGGCTGTGAAGATTTTGATGACGATGGTCATTATGACTTTTTCGAGCGGATTGGCAATTGAGGTTCACGCTCAAACTGCAAACCCGACTGTTACGCAAGAACCAGATACTGATGTTGATTCGGTAACAGAGGGAACAAGTACGAAACTGCCAAACGTCTATTCTTCTGATTTCGAAAACGGTGCTGACGAGTGGCAATTCATTGACGAAGGTTGGAAAGTTAAGCAACTTGAGTCGACCAAAGTACTTTCGCAACACATCAAGAAGAGTAATTACAAACCTGAATTCAGATCGCCACTTCATATTGCGCTTTTGAAAGACAAGACCGTCAAGTCATTTAAACTCAATACGCAAGTTTTGAGTACTCACAAAGATTACGATCACCGAGACGCTTGTCTGTTTTTTGGTTACCAAAGTCCAACTCAATACTACTATGTCCATCTTGGCAAAAAAATGGACCCGCGTGCAAACCAAATCTTTATTGTGAACAACGCGGCACGTGCGAAAATTTCACTGACGACGACTGACGGTACCGATTGGGACGAAAATTGGCATCAAGTCCGTATCGATCGGGATGCAACATCCGGAGACATCAAAGTCTACTTTGACGACATGGAAAATCCGGCCATGACCGCAGTCGACAAGACGTTCACTTGGGGACAAGTCGGTGTTGGGAGCTTCGACGATACTGCCGACTGGGATGATTTCACGCTGAACGGATTTTTGCATGAGACAGACGATGGCAAAAAGGAAAGTCCAAGTGCCAAAGGATCATCAAACCCAGTTCAAAACAAAGTTCAGGCTGACGACAAGTAGCGCTAAAAGCGTTCTTCCAAAAAACTAACTGTGTCAGTTGTCTACTCCTGACAAGACGCAATCCAAATGGTTTTGAAGAACCCCAAGTGCGGCTTCATTCTCTCCGCCTCGCGGAACAATGATATCTGCGTATGACTTACTCGGTTCAATAAATTCGGCAAACATTGGCCGGACTGTCGAATGGTATTGATTAAGAACCGATTCCAAACTTCTCCCGCGTTCTTCAATGTCTCGACGAAGCCGACGTGACAGGCAGACGTCCAACGGCACGTCTACAAAGATTTTCAAATCCAATGAGTCGCGCAGCTCCGAATCGTGGAGAATCAATATTCCTTCCAGGATGATTACCTTCGACGATTCCATCGAGATTACATCCGAGCTTCGATTGTGCTGGGCATAATCGTATTGAGGAACGTCAACCGAGTTCCCGTTTCTAAGTTCATTCAAATGCTTGACTAGCAACTCATGCTCAAACGCACTTGGATGATCGAAATTGATCTTCTCTCTATCGCCGAGACTCAATTCATCACGCCGACGGTAGTAACTGTCTTCATTCAAAATCGTAACGTCACGATTTGAAAATCTGTCTCGCATCCGGGCGTGAAGCTGCCGCGCAAGCAAACTCTTGCCTGCACCCGAGGCTCCAGCGATTCCAATAATGGTCGTTGACCGTGTCATCGTATTCTTCTCGTTCATTTACTAAGAAGGAAAATCAGTTGCGTCCTCTTAATCCGTCGGCTTTGTAAATATTACACGCCTGAGAAGGATTGATCAGTGTTGCATCATAAATTGTCGTTTTCTATTCTCTCGCATCTCTTCGGATCAAACTTCATCCTATCCCACCTGAGTTTTAACATGAAAACGATATTCCGGCTTTTACTCTTTTCACTGTTCGTTAATTTGTTGGTTCCTTCTGCTGTTGTTGGTCAATTGGATTTTGGATTGACTGAAGGTGAGATTGTCGAAGAAGTTGACTCTAATCCCTGGACAGGTGCATTTGCTGCTGGACTCAATGGAAAGTCAGGCAACAGTCAGAGTCTCGATATCAATACAACCCTGGATTTGGCTCGCGACACGGACTTTAGCAACACAACATTGTTGGCAAGCTATTTTTATACAGCCAACGATGTCGCAACCGTGACCGATCGTTTCTTCGGTCAGGGTCGCCAAGAGCGAAAACTGAGAAACCCTCGGTGGAGCCTTTTTGGTCAAGCCGCAGTCGAATGGGATCGCTTTAAAGCTTTCGATTATCGAATCGCACTGCACGGCGGTCTCGGTTTCGAAGTCTACAAACTCGACGACCGATTTTTGAAGTTGCGATTTGGTGCTGGTGCATCCAGAGAAGTCGGTGGAACGCCAGACGAGTGGATTCCCGAACTTCAATTTGGTGCTGACTGGGAACGTCAGTTGACGGAAACGGTCAGGCTCTATGCCAATGTCGACTATTTTCCAAACGTCGAAGATTTCGCAGATTATCGCTTGAACACGCGAGCGGGTGTGGACTTTGTTGTTGATGCCGAAAGAAACATCAACTTCCGAATGTTTGCGTTCAATCGTTACGACAGTACGCCGCCAGTCGGCAATGTCGAAAACGATATTGATTATGGAATGGCGTTGGTTGTCGGATTCTAGAGCTGGCCGATCAACACGAAACAACTTTCCGTCGCAGAATCGCTTTAGACGCTGACGGGCTCGAGATCTTTTAGCTTGGACTCGGCTTCTTCGCGAGCTTTGCGCTCAGCCATCAGCGCGACCGCCATCTCGTTGAAGTCCTCTGCCAACTCCGTCCAATGGTCGCCATCGCGAAAGCGAAGCGTTTTGATTTCCTTGCCCTCGGTAACCTTGGTCATCTCGTTGCGCAAGCGGTGAATCGGTCCTGCGACTTTATGGCTCGTCTTCAAGATGTCATGGATGAACAATGGCAAAAGCAAGACACTCGCAATGATTGCGGGCGAAAAATAGACGAACGACTTAAACACTAACTTGATCGCCAGTTGTGACGGATCACGAATAACCGTAAACACAACCACGGTTAGAAGAATCGCGCACATGTAGAAAAACCAATGAAGCACGCTTCGAAGAATAAGTGCACCCTGAACTTCTCGGTCAACGTACAGCTTTTTTCGAAGTGCTTTTTTTTCTTGTTCGTTCATGGCGACATCGCAAATTTTAGAGCTCGAAGGGAGTAGGATCGTGTTTTGATCCGGTGGATGTTCACCCTAAAAGGCAAACTGCTTTAAAACCCTACGTTAGGTTTTGAGCCCATGAAGCTAATTCTCTCTAGTTTTTGCTAAAACAAATTCTGATGATTAAAAAAGGCATCATTCGGTGGTGAATTGCCTCGTCGAATGCAAAAAAATCGGATGGATTTGCATTTGTTCGGTTGGATTGGCCAGTTAGGCAAAAAGACGGTAACTAATTTCGTCGTCCGTTTCTTGCTGACTGACTCGTTGATCAGCGCGCGATTTGAAAATCGAGATTTGGAATCTAGCGTTAGTTGAATCGGCAACGGGTTGGTTGGATCGGTTGTGCTTCTCGTTATGACCACGGAGTGATCAACGACTATCGATAGTCGTTGATTGCTCCGCAATCATAACGTG
>CAYMFZ010000625.1:0-3504 GCA_964389585.1 uncultured Pirellulaceae bacterium
TCCGTTCCTTAACGAAAATCCGTCGGCGACGAAAAAGGCCTCTGATGTCGATGCGGACTTTATCCTTGTTTCGCACGGCCATTTTGATCACGTCGCCGATGTTGCGGAAATTGCCAACCGCTGTGACGCGATGGTGATTGCAGGTTACGAGATCGCGGAATGGTTTGCGAAAAATCACGACGTGAAGCAAACGACTGGAATGAACATTGGTGGTTCGTTATCGCTTCCGTTTGGTGGTGTGAAAATGACGCCAGCGATTCACAGCTCTCAATTGCCAGACGGATCGTATGGGGGAGTCGCCGCGGGGTTTCTCGTCATGATCGGTGGCAAGACGATTTATTTCGCTTGTGATACGGCACTTTTTTCGGACATGCAATTGTTGCGAGACAAAGGTATCGATCTCGCGGTGTTGCCGATTGGTGACTTGTTCACGATGGGTCCCAAAGACAGTGTGGCGGCAACGAATTACTTGAATCCGAAACAAGTCTTGCCAACCCACTTCAACACTTGGCCTCCAATCGAGCAGGACGCAGCGGCTTGGGCGGACATGGTTAAGGCTGGCGCGACTGCCGAGCCAATCGTGCTTGAGCCGGGGCAAACACACGAGTTTTAGTCGGCGAAGCGAAGTGGGCGAAGGTAACCAAGCCAATTTGGGAAAGTCAATGAAGCAGCGAAAATCAAACTTCTATGTCGTCATCGTGTTCGCTTGGGCGGCGAGCATTTCGATCAACTTGTTCGCGCAAACCGACGCGCCTCAATGGAAGTTAAAAGAAGGTGATCAATTTGCGGTCACGCTCAATCAAACTTCGAACTCGATCACCAATGTAGACGCACGTGAAATCACGGTTGAGAACTCGACGATCATTGAAATGGATTGGGCGGTTACAAAGGTCAGTTCAGCCGGTGATGCGACGATTGAACAGGCTTTGACTCGAGTCAAGCTTTCCGTTAACGGTTTTGCCAGAGTCAAAAAGGGCGAACGGGCGACACCACTTAAAGACATTGCGTTCGATACAGCGAATCCTGATGATGCAACTAGGGATTCCAAAAAGTTACTCAAGCAAATTCAGCCTTTGCTCGGCTTGAAGTTCTCAGTGGTAATGGGGGCCAATGGTGAAATCAAAGACGTGTCGGTCTCCAAAAACGCATCGGCCCAGCTCGACAAAATGCCTGAAGCGAGAAATCTTCAAAGGTTGTTCAGCGACGAAGGCTGGAAAGAACTTCTTGGTGCGTCGGCCATTGTCTTGCCGGACGATCTCGCAACTGGAAAAGAATGGACCGACGAATCGAACATCACGTCGCCACTTGGGCAGTTGAATCGGAGACGAACTTATACGTATCGTGGTCCAAGCGACGATGTCAAATCAGTTGGAAAATTTGAATTGACTGTGGATTTGGTGCCAGTCGAATCCGAGGCCACGGCAGATGTCTTGAAGAGTAAATTGATTGAATTTTCTGGTTCCGGAGAGCTGTTGATGGATCTCGACGGAGGGTTTTTGAAGTCCAGTACAGTTAAAAACAAAACGACTTCTGAAAAACCATACCGTGAGAAAATGATTTCAACCACGATCAGTAACGAGATCGAAACGACTATTGAGAAAAAGTAGTTGTAAGAAGAGTTAATAAGAAGAGTTAATCCCAATCGCTGAGTCGTCAGCCAATCAAACGTTAAGAAGCGAAATTGATGTCAGAATTTATTACCGTTGCCAAAGTTGGCGACATTCCTGAGGGAGAAGGCCGGGCGTACGAGTACGACGAGCAAATGGTTGCTGTGTTCAACGACAAAGGCGAATATCGCGCCATCGATGACATGTGCCCACACATGGGAGCGTCTTTGGCCTCGGGACATTTGGAAGACGGCGTTGTGGCTTGTCCTTGGCACAGTTGGAGATTCGATACACGCGACGGTGCGTGGTGTGAAAATCGGCGACTCACAATCGACGTGTTTCAAGTCCGAGTCGTGGGAGACGAAATTCAGATCGCAGCGGCTGAAAAACCAGCCGACGACTCAAAGATAAAAGAGCCGGACAGCGAGGGTGGTTCAGAATCTGGCGGCTGCTCGTCTTGTAACTCCAACAAGGCCGTTGAAAGGGCCGATGAAACTTCCAACGAAGAGATTTCCAGTGAGGATGACTCCAAATGAGTGATTCGGTCGACTCACCCGCCGATGGCGACGTGTCTTTAAAGGCGTTTCAAAAACTCATTCGTGATATGTATTTTGAAAAAGACGTCGCCCGAGGAGTTCCGCCCACTTTCATGTGGTTGATGGAAGAGGTTGGAGAGTTGGCTTCGGCACTTCGCGAAACAACGCCTGAGGAAGCTGATCGAGTTTCGACTGAAGAATTTGAAAAACGGCGTGCCAACTTAAAAGCCGAGTTCGCCGATGTTTTGGCTTGGCTGGCAACGATTGCAAACGTAGTTGATGTTGATCTTGCATCGGCACTGACGGACAAATACGGAAGTGGATGTCCGGGTTGCAAGCAATTGGTTTGTGAATGTCCTGACGCTGAAAAGCCTTGATTTCAGATGCTTGAAGGCAGATTTCTTTGGGAATCGTGATCTGCAGATGCAGAGTTGAAACTCATTCTGCAGTTCTTTCAGTCGTTGAGTAACGGCACCGTTGGAAACGAGTGGAAACGAGCCGAAAATTCGTGTGGCGAATGATAATCACTAGGATTATCCTATAAGTAAGTAACGGAAACCCACTCCATTCTCGTGTTTCAAATCAAGGGTGCATTCATGCGCAAGTTTCGACCGGTCTCTTTTAGGAATTCACCTCGAAATTCACGGAATTCAAGTCAATCTGAAATTGGTTATGAAAATCTTGAAAACCGACAGCTCCTCGCCGCTGACGTGTTTTCTGTTGATGCGGTTTCGATCCAAGACATGGTCGACCGCGCTCAAACAACACGATTCATGCAAGGCGAATTGGTCGTTGCCGTTCAAACCCAAACAACGGCTGACCAATCCGGTCCAGCAATCAATGCGATCAATTGGGATCAACTGACGGGAACAACCAACGTCGAACCCTTGCGAACATTGATGAGCGTTGACCGCGATGCGGGAGAAAGCGTTTCACTTGTTCATTTAGACTTGGGACAGGACGCTGATATTTTCGTCGCGATGCAACAGCTCGACAAAGTTGAGTCTGTGATGTGGAGTTCTCCAAACTTTTATCAAGAGGGCGACGCGCGGGAGTACACGCCGAGCGATTCCGACTACCCCAACCAATACCATCACCCTTTGATGGAAACAGATCGGGCTTGGGATATTGAGCGTGGTTCAGCGGACATCCTGATTGGAATTACGGACGATGGAGTTGAGTTGACTCATGAAGATCTTCAGCCGAATATTTGGGTGAACGCTGGTGAAGTCGCTGGCAATGGCATCGATGATGACGGCAATGGTTACATCGATGACGTGAATGGCTGGGACTTTGCGAGCGCCGACAACAATGCGAATCCAGACGGCGGTTCCCATGGAACTCATGTTGCAGGTACGGTT
>CAYMFZ010000626.1:0-3499 GCA_964389585.1 uncultured Pirellulaceae bacterium
CATCAGCGGGCCGCCTTGCATTCCCGGGAAAACGCTGGAGTTGATTTTCTTGGCGTACTTTTTCTTGCACAAAACCAAACCGCCGCGAGGTCCACGAAGTGTTTTGTGGGTCGTCGTTGTGACAAAATCCGCGACTGGAACGGGATCGTCATGCTCACCGGCTGCAACCAATCCGGCGTAGTGAGCCATGTCTACGAATAACATCGCACCCACGTCGTCGGCGATCTCTTTGAATTTTCCGTGAGGGATTTCGCGAGGGTAAGCACTTGCTCCCGCGACGATCATTTTTGGTTTGTGTTCTTTGGCCAACGCTGCGATTTGATCAAAGTCAATTAAGTGCGTCTCAGGATTGACGCCGTACTCGATAAAGTTGTACAGCTTTCCCGAAAGATTCAAACGCATCCCGTGAGTGAGATGACCACCGTGCGCGAGGCTTAAGCCCAAAACGGTGTCACCCACGTCAAGTGCGGTCAGGTAAACCGATTGATTGGCTTGCGAGCCGGAGTGAGGTTGGACGTTGGCAAACTCGGCACCGAAGAGTTCTTTTGCGCGGTCTCGAGCGATGTTTTCCATCACGTCGACGACTTCGCAGCCACCGTAATAGCGTCGGCCAGGATAGCCTTCTGCGTACTTGTTTGTCAGGATGCTGCCAACGGCTTCCATGACTGCTGGGCTGGTGTAGTTTTCGCTGGCGATCATTTCCAAACCGTCTTGCTGACGAACAGATTCGTCATGAATGGTTTGCCAGATGTCAGGGTCTTGAGATTGAAGGAAGTTCATGTTGTCCAGCGTTTTAGGTTTGGGTGATGCTGTTATAGATTGACAAACTGCACGCTTGCCATCGTTTTCTGTGGGCTCGATTTGATCCCGGAGTGATCTACCTCAGAAATAACCGCTCTTATTTTAGTTTTTCAACGGTGACTTCCAAGGCGCCTTGGTTGTCGTCGAGGTTCGCTGGGGATTCGTTGATCCGTAAGCAAAGCACGCCATCACTCGAGGCGGTCATGTCAGCAGTTAAGCCAATCGGGATGGGGTTTAACAAACCCTTGATTTGATCCTTGGCCGATTTGTCTCGCTTATTCACAATGCCCGCGTGAAGCATGCCCAGTGGATGGCCGTTGTAATACTTAATCGTGATGCCGCCACTCTGCGAGTTCCAGGGTTTCCTTTTGGGGTCGGTCACGCGGTTGACCGTAAACTCTCCAGTGCCAGTGACTCGAAAACGATCCCCTTTTTGAACTTTGATTCCCGTTTCTTGCCAGCTTTGGTTGGCTTGGATGGTGAATTTCGCAACTCCATTTTTATCAACATTTCCAGCCGCTGGTTTCAGGTTGACCCGGGCGACTTCGTATCCGTACTCGATTTCTCCGATGAACAATTCCCAATCACGAGCAAGTTCTTTCCAATGGGGATCTAACTGTTGGCGCAGTTTTTGGTTGAACTGCTGGGAATTCAATTTGGTGTGTTTTATCAGTTCAGCAAAAACGTCTTTCGATTTTTCGTGATTGGAAAAAAAGTCACAACACGCCCAACTCCAGGCATAATAGCGAACTTCGATGAAGGCCTTGGGTGGAATCGCCATCACGTCGTCCAGCGTCATGGCTTTGTCAGTACTTCGTTCATCTTTGATTCGTTTGACGCGGCCCCAATAGGGAGCCTCGGCCCGGTCGCGGAGACGATGACGGAGGTTTAGTTTGTTGTCTTTCCATTGATGGACGCCGAACAGTTCGGCCATTCCTTCGCTGTACCATGGAGCGCCGTAGCCACCGAGGTACCACAACATAAATCCGTGCGTGCCTTCATGGATTAATAGGTGCCGTGTGTAGTAGTCGCCCGGCTGGAGGTAAAACCAAAGATTATGTCTGCGTTGAAATCCAGCCAAGAATTTCGGCAAGTCATTGGGCATCAATCTGGCTTTTTCAAATTTTGAAGCGTCATTTGGATTAGCGATCAAGAACGCGCGAAGTCTCCAATTTTTGGTTTTGGATGCTTCAATCCCAAAGTATTCACTCCACTGCTTGATCGCCAAATCGAAAACTTGTGGAAGCTCATCAACGATCGCGTCGTCACGAACATCGGTATAAAGATCGAGGTGAAGGCCCGAAATTTTCTTGATGCCCACTGCCTTCACGAGCTCTTCGTCGATTTCAAACGAAGCCGCAATGGTTGGATTAATCGCTTGCATTTCCTTGGTCCATTTGTCATGCGATTTTTCCTGGGCGATCGCATCGGAACCAAACATACTCAACGCGATCGCGAAGACCGTAACATTCGTGGCTATTTGTAATTTCCGTTTTGTCAGCAATTCAATTCCAATTTATAGTTGTGACTAGGATCTGCTCTATTGTAGTGCAAGCAAACAGGTTTTTCCCAGACACGCGTGTTGTACAAAGAGCCAGCAAAAAGATTGGAAGCATGGTAGATCGACAGAGAAGAAGTTTGAAATTTAAAGCGACCACCTTGATGTTGCTCGCCGGACTATTGCTGACGGGTTGTATTAAGAAGACAGACAACGAAGTGGTTGTTCATGCGGCCTTGGATCGAGAGTTTTCCCAGCCAATCCTTGACGATTTGGCGGTCGAATTGGATCTAAACATTCTGCAAAAGTTTGACCAGGAATCCAACAAAGCAGTCGGTTTAGCGACGGGAATAATCCAAAACGCAAATCGACCGCAGGCTGATATCTTTTGGAACAACGAGATCTTGCACACCTTACGTTTGCAAGAAAAGGGTCTGTTGGAAACTTACCTCAGTCCCAGTGCTGAGACTTTTCCATCCCAGTTTGTTTCATCGAAAAAGCAATGGCACGGATTCGCGTCTCGGGCTCGCGTGCTGATTGTAAACACCGAGTTGATTCCGGTGGCGGATGAACGACCAAATTCGATTTACGATTTAGCTGATCCCAAATGGAAGTCGAAATGCGCTATGGCCAAGCCTTTGTTTGGGACCACGGCGTCGCATGCGGCGGTGCTGTTTGCCGAGCTTGGCGATGAGGCCGCGAAAAAGTTGTTGACTGATATTTCCAACAACGCTGCGATTGAAGGGGGCAACAAACAAATTGCTTTGAAGGTCGCAAGCGGGCAGTATGCTTTTGGAATTACGGACACTGACGACGCGATTATCGAAATCGAAAACGGGAATCCTGTTGTGATCGTATTTCCTGATCAAGCCGAAGATCAATTGGGCGCGCTTCTGATTCCCAATACGATTTCGATCGTAAAGAACGGACCGAATCCGGAACGCGCCAAACGGCTTGTTGATCGTTTGCTTAAAGCCGATATCGAAGAGCGGTTGGCCGAGGGATCTAGCGCGCAGATTCCACTTAATACGTTGGTGAAAGTCCGGTCACGCGTGGAGCCCGAATATTTGAAGATCATGAAGGCGGATTTTCATGCGGCGGCAAAGTGCTGGGATGAAGCTGCCTCGTTTTTGCGAGAGGTTTATAATAAGTAGAGGACATTTCAAAACCTAAAATCGTGCGATCATCGTAGTGGGATTC
>CAYMFZ010000627.1:0-522 GCA_964389585.1 uncultured Pirellulaceae bacterium
GAACCTGGCTGATTCGGTCGCCCACGCCTATCAATCAGACCGCTTTGATGGAGGCATGAAGTACCTTGAGGACTTCATGGCAAAACAGAAGAACTCGAAAGAGATGGACTACGTTGCTTGGGTTGTGATTTTCGCGAAGTATGGCTGGACCAATGCGAATGGCACAAAGGCCCAACGTGATGCCGGCTATGATCGAATGATTGGCGACTTGGGCAAATACCAACGTCAGTTTCCGACGAGTAGCTATGCTGCCGACGCCTTGATTCAGTTAGCTGTTCATCATGAAGTCAACAGTGAAGATGAACCGGAGAAAGCGATTGAGCTTTACCGTGAATGCGTTAGGCGATTTGGTTCGACCCGCTATGGTGCCAGAGCACGAGGAGCCATCAAGCGGCTTGGAAGTTTTGGAAAAGCGTTCCCATTTGTTGGCAGGAAGATCGACGGATCTGCTTTTGATATCAAGAGTGTTCGAGGCAAAATTGTCGTTCTGTACTTTTGGGAAATCTATTGCTGTAATGATAG
>CAYMFZ010000627.1:532-1292 GCA_964389585.1 uncultured Pirellulaceae bacterium
TGACATCAAGGAACTTGCCGATCTGCAAGAGAAGTTCAAAGACGACTTGGTCATTGTCGGTTGCAATATCGAAGGGGTGAGACCTGATGATGAAAAGGGTGCCGCGACAAAACGTTTCCGAGACTTTTTGGCTTCTCACAAAGATATGAGTTGGCTTCAACTCCACGCTCCAGGCAGCGTGGAGTCGAGTCCGCTTGCTCATCAATTGGGAATCGCCACCGGACCATCCATCTTTTTGGTCGACAAAGCTGGAAAGCTTGTGGAAAGCAACATTGGCATCGGCGGACTTGAGCGTGAAATCGAACGGGAACGTCGGCGATAGTCTTTGTGAAGACAAAAGCTTCATTGGCGAGCGAAATCATTTGGTTTCGCTCGCTTTTTTATTGCACACGCTCAGCGACGAAAACACGCTCATTTCAACGTGTGCGCCGCAGAAGTTTGCGATTAAACTACTTGGCTGACACGCTCATTTAATTTGTTTGACGGATTTCTAATGCAATTTAGTTCTCGATCTTTTAGTTGTGTTTGCGGCATGATCTTGGGCGGTCTCCTGATCAGTTCGTCGCTTGGGTTTGCTCAGGACGAAAACGACAAAAAAATCGCCGCGCCAGATCGGGCTGCGATTTTGGCTGAATTGAAATTGTCCAAAGATGAAATCGACTCAATCGAATTCGACGCCAACCAGGAGGCTCCGATCTTTATCTATGGCGCACATGGCGGGATGGGGGTTCGCCCGAAAGCCAATGGGAAAATGGAGGTT
>CAYMFZ010000627.1:1302-2942 GCA_964389585.1 uncultured Pirellulaceae bacterium
GTCTATACTGATGGCAAAGTCGTCGTGTCGGGCAGACCCGGAATGCCAAACGCGGAACACAAATTTTCAGAATTTGAGTTGATTGAATTCTTGAGCTTCGTAGTCAACAAGAATCAGTTTTACCAACTCGATTCCAAAAAGATTGAGAATGCTGTCGCTGGAAAGAAGGAAGTGAAAATTCTGGACGCTCCGAGCACAGTGGTCATCGTCGAACTTAAAAAAGGACGCCACGACGTTTCCGTTTATGCATTGTGGAATGCGATTAAAAACTTTCCGGATCTTGAAAGCATCAAACGGATGAAGGCAATTGAAGATCGATGCTCGCAAGTCATGACTCAAGTTCATCTTGGTGACCGAGGCGAGGAAGTTCTTAAGCTCGTAAACGAAAAAGTTGCTGCACTTGAGTTGGGTCTTGATCCATTCACTCTAAATGAAATTAGATTGGCGACTCAAATGGCTAAGGGACGATTTCAAGTCCGATTCACCCGCGAGTTGCCAGGGGCGAGAGCGAAACGAATTCCGCCTTCGACGATGCACGCCGTCTATTTTAAGAAAGATGCCGACACCGAAGCTGTCGTCGATTTTTACGGATTGCCAAAGAAAAAACAACTTCCTTGAATTCAATCCTATTCTCGTTTCCAAGTCGTGAAGGGATTGCTTGAGAGGCTCGAGTTGAAATAGCGATGGTCGTGAGTGACTTCCTCGCCAATCCAATCCGGGCGTTCAAAAACTTGATCTTCGGATTCGAGTTCAATTTCCGCAACGACTAGGCCCTCATTGTCGCCAAGAAATTCATCGACTTCCCAATCGAATCCCTTGAACGAAATGACTCGGCGATTCTTTTCGATTAAGGGTTTTTCACAGAGGTCTAGCATCGTTTCGGCTTCTTCGACAGGAATCGAATACTCGAATTCATCGCGGCTCATTCCGCTGGTCAAGCCTTTGACTGTCAGGAATCCTTTTTCGCCAGCGATACGCACGCGAACGGTTCGCGATTTGTCCCGATTCAAATAGCCTTGAGAATAGCGAATTGGTTTCGCCGTTTTCCAATCGTCGCCATTTACTAAATACTTGCGCTCAATTTCTTTGGCCACTATGAACTCCGTTTTCTTTTTGCTGAGAGCGGTAGGTGACCTGGGGTAAGTGATTGGGATAAGCAAGATGGCTTAAACCCAAAACTCGCCCCAAGTGCAAGGCGGTTGATTCGGCAACTGCGGCTTGGGGTCAGACATTCGAGCTTCGAGAAGTCGAACTTCCTGATCAATCGACGTTAACAGATCGCGATACTTTTTATTGGACTGAAGCTTGTTGTTATTTCGAGCTTTGGTCTCATAAAGTTGCTTGATGGTTGAAAGCTGCCGCGCTGCAAGTTCCAGAATCTTTTCGCGTTCATCTTCTTTGTTTGATGGCCACAGATTTTCGCGGCAAAACATGATGACCATCGAAGCCGCCGCGCGAATTTCTTGTGGATTCTTATGTGCCTCAAGCTGAAGTGTCCCGTGAACTAATCGAATGACTTGTTGCCAGGGCGCGAAGCTTGAGAGCCATGCGCCGGCTTCACCGTCGTCCCAAGGCGCTAGGTTTGGATTCTTTTTTGCCATGTTATTCCCAGAAGGGCTCCCAAGATGGAGGGGCGCCCA
>CAYMFZ010000627.1:2952-3467 GCA_964389585.1 uncultured Pirellulaceae bacterium
AACTGAAACACCAAGCCGCCGACGAAGAATCTCTAGCTCATGAGTCATTTGAGTATTTGAATTCTTGTGAGCCTGGTGTTCCGCGAGCGAAAGAGGCTTGCCGGTGCCGGACGTTGGAGGTTTCTGGGAAAGCTCTTTCGCACGTCGCATTATTTTTTTCAAAGTCGGTTGGTCATCTTCAGGCCAAATCTCAGGTCGACCAAGCAGAATTGAAATTGCCAAGATGAGCCGGGCGACCTCAGGAGAAAGCTGATCGTCTGGTTTGTTGATTTCGTCTTCGAGCGCCATTATCAAATTGGTTCGGCGAAACAACGCGCGGAACCAAGCTTGGGATTTGGGGTGGACCCAGGGAGAAAGATCGGCGGGTTCACTCATAATTATTTCCACTCGTCATGGCAATTATTGCACGACTGGTCGATTAAGTTGATCGCCTTTGAGGCTGCTTCATAGTCTTGAGCCCGACAAGCATCTCGAGTTGCGACCGCTGCATCACTCATGGCTTTTGCAAACGCCAG
>CAYMFZ010000628.1:0-3463 GCA_964389585.1 uncultured Pirellulaceae bacterium
AAAGGAAAACCTGAACAGTCTTTACAGCGCTTTCCTTGGAATGGCGTTTGGTGGAGGACTGGTCTGGGCGATTCGGATTGTTGGCACGCTGGCGATGGGTCAGGAAGCCATGGGTTTCGGCGACGTGACTTTGCATGCGATGATTGGTGCTTTTCTTGGTTGGCAGGCTGCGCTATTAATTTTTGTGATGGCACCCTTCGCGGCGTTGCTGGTCGTGTTTTTGCAATTCGTGTTTACCCGCCAAAACGTAATTGCGTTTGGCCCATACTTGAGTGTCGGCACGGTGATTTTGCTTTACTTCTGGAATTCAATTTGGCCAGGAGCGGCCAATGGCGTGTTTAGGTTGGGTCCATTCTTGCTGGTGATTCTAGTTGCTTGCCTGGTGTTGCTGGCTGTGATGCTAGGCGGACTGGCTTGGATCAAAGGGCATTTTGGTGAAGAAGAAATCGGAGAGTCGAATGCTTAAGAACAATATCATTCAAACGATTCGAGAGATCGAACCCAATCAAGAAAGCCTTCGCAAACGACCTTATGGCGTGATTGAAGCGGTCAACGGCCAGTTCGTCCGTGTCCAGTTGCGGCCTTGGCCAAAGTACGCCAGCCTGCTCGAAGCCCATTGGCTGAAGAGCATGAAGAGCAAGCGATTTGAAAAGGACGTTTGCCGTTTGTATTACAATCAGCCGATGGGGCACCGCAATTATTTGACGCTTTCGTACGTCGAATCGTCGTTGAGTACGAACCTCAAGACCTTTTACGCGACGCTGAATGTGCTTAACCAAATCGCTTTTATCAAGCGCTCCGATGCGTTGTTGGCGGAAGTTACCAACCAAAAAATTTCAGACCGATTTATGGTCCGGCGTGGTTGGGAGCGACACCGAGAAGAAAAACGACAACGCCATTGGATCAAGCGATTCTATGGAACCTATCCGGATATTGCGAAGTCGTTTTTGAAACAAGCAGATCGTGATCTTGGGTCTGTTGATTTGCAAGCGATTGAGAATTGATCGCTGGTTGTGAGCAGATTTACTGTAAACAGAGTTCGAAACGAACGATCTCATCCGGTACTAACCAATGTGATGGTCTTCGGGTTGTTCCGTTATGATTGCGGAGCAATCAACGACTATGGTCGCAAGATTTGTCGTTGATCACTCCGTGGTCAAAGCGAAACTAACAAGAGAGCTAACCATTCGATTAGTCTAAGTTCTCAACCGCATTCGCGTTTTTAGCTCACCCAACTCTGTAATCCACCAGACGTCAGAGCTTCAACGTTTCTTCAAGCTCAAACACCTTCGCAAATCGCCGAACCCGAGTTCGTGCTAGCGATGTAATGTTTCCAATTCTAAAACACGCGAGTTTTAGGCAACTTAACCGCCGATTCAATCGGGGTTTACCGGCTTTTCACACCTCGCTACAGTCCCACCTGTTTTCACCAGTCGGATTAGCGAAATCTTCGCGGATTTGACCAAATTTTCGTGCGTCCAACCTGCCTCCCAAGCCATGAAAAAGAACGATCAAGCCAATCGCCATTCGAATCCGATGGTTCGATTCAACGTTTTGATTTTGCTCGGAATCGCTTGTGCTTTTATCTCATTCACAGGTTGTCGTCAGCCAGTCACGAATCCAGGGTTCGCCAGAACTGCTTCGTCAATTTTCGATTTCAGTAAACCACCTCGCTTGTTCGGCGGCTCCGGTAGCAACAATCAGTTTGCGAGCAGCGGCCAATTCAATAGTCCAAGCCAACGATTGTTTGGCTCAACAGGAAACGTTGGGCAGTTTGGTGGCAATAACAACATGTTCGCCAGTCAAAACAGGCCAAACCCAAGTGGCGCGATTTCTTCTCAAGCCAACCAACAATATTCAGCGATGGCCGGACAGGTTCAGGGCTTGAACCAACGACTTAACGCTTTTGATTCCGACAACCAATTGCTAAATACCGAAGTCGCCAGCCTCAAGCAAAAACTTCAACTGGCAAATCAATACAACCAAACGTTGAAAGAACAGCTTGCTGACACTTCTGGTCGCGTTCAACAATCGGAAACAGCTCGTCAAGCCGCGATGCAACAGCTTGCTTCGGCGCAGTTACGTTTTGAGCAAGCGAATCGAAATGGTGTTGGTTCAAATCAAAGTGGATTCGGGAACCAAAGTGGATTCGGGAATCAAAATGGTTTTGGAAATCAAAACGGTAATCAGACTCAAAGCCAATTTGTGAATTACGGTGGTAACTCAGCACCAGCTCGTTTAGCTGGTAGTGCAACAATCCGCGCAAATAACAGCTTGATGCAAGGATTTTCGAACATCCAAATCCAAGGCGGTCAAGCTCGCATGGATGGCGATGTGATTCGAGTCGAATTTCCATCCGACCGAATGTTCGTGCCAGGAACCTATCAAATCCAACCGGCTCAGTTGGGTGTAATGCAAAACATTGTGTCGACGATTCGACAGAACTTTCCAAAGCAGATCATTGGAATCGAAGCCCACTGGGACAATACGCCTTTGAATCCATCGACGACCACGCATCACCAACTGACGGCAACCCAAGCGTTAGCCGTATTCGACAATCTGGTTCGATTGGGGCTTCCCAAGAATCAGATGTTCACCATGGCGATGGCCAGTAATCGACCGCGTCATCCCCAAGGGATGAATAATGGTGTCAGCCCAAATCGCCGTATTGAATTGGTGATTTATCCTGAGACGTATGATGGATCTTATTGACCGAGATAGAGAGTGCATTTGTCATGAGGCCAGTGGAAACGAACGACATTTTTCATTCGTTATCGTTCAACTGTCATTTTTCATTTCGGGGATGACTTTTTTGAGCGTAGGCTAGAGTTGCTTCTTACAGTTTTAATTGACGAATTGAGAATTCTACACAACTGCTGATTCTCATCTATTAGCTTGCGTAACGCGTCGGTCGGTAGCATTTTGGTTCGGCAAATTATCTTAAGCCAAACACAGCTCTCATTCAGTTCTTTGAGTGAAATCTTGAGCTTGTGAACAAAGTCTGCTTCACTCTCGGCACCGCGTGCCTCAGCATAGTTTGGAGCTGGAGATGTCCCTGATCTCATCAATTGACGAGCAATGTGATTTCCTGCCGAACTGCTTGGTAGTCGTTCGGTCACTCTAATAATTCGCACAGCGAAATCAATCAAACGGTTTTCCAGATCGTTAGCACGGCTATCTTTGTCGTCAGATCTTACCTTTGCAGAATATTGATTTTCGCCCATTCTCTTTCCGCTGAAAAATGAATAATGACCAATAACAAATGATAAATATTTCTCTACGAACCTCCTTTTATGGTAAAGGATCAACACTTCCACTGACAACCAAATCCATTTTCCAAACAACCTTTCCACGAGCAACCAAGCCGGGCAATCCAGCTTTTTTCTTGCTTTCCTGCTACTCTCAGCCCTTTGCTTGCAAACCGCGGCCAACCTGCATAAATGTACATCTGTTCAGTAATGGA
>CAYMFZ010000629.1:0-2342 GCA_964389585.1 uncultured Pirellulaceae bacterium
GTGTGCGGCTTTGGCGATTTCTGCATTGATTCTTTTTGGCCGGCTGCTTAAACCGCGATCAAACACGTATCTAAGGCAATGCTTGTTTTTGTTTTCGATTGTGGTTCTTCTTAACTTGGCGATGTTCAGCAAAGAACTTGCGATCGTCACGCCTTTGTTTGCGACGGTTTGGATTTGGATGAGGTTAGGGAAAATTAATGGAGGTGAGAGTGATGCTGGCGTGCCAATGAAACCAGTTTGGGGTGCCCTTGTTTTAATGTGGATGAGTTCGTTGTTATGTGTAGTTTATCGTTACCTCATGATTGGCGGGGTTGGGCTGAATGCGAATCGGCCTTCCGATTCGTTGTTAATGAATGTTGCGACTTCCTGTCGGCTGATGACACATTACGTTGGTCGAGTTTTTGTTCCTTTGGATCCAACCATTGTTGATCGCTGGCGGGTGTCAGATTCAATCGAGCTTGTCGAACTGGGAACGATCGCTTTTGTAATTCTTGTTGGAATTGTCCTTGCCTATTTGTTGGTCAAGCGAATTCCCGAAGGGCTGGCACTTGCCTGGTTTGTTGTGTGGTTGCTTCCCGCGACTGGATTGGTCTCCTTAAATCATGTTTACGCAGAGCGGTACCTCTATCCAGCACTTTGGGGGCTGTTCTTGTTGTTGGTGATGATTGCGTTGCGATTGGTTAACTACTTTAAGAGCTCGAGTTCGCGAATGACTCAAAAGTTGTTCCTTGGAGCCTCCGTAGGTCTGCTGGCGGTTTTCTATACTTCGATAACGATGGACAGCTTTCGGCATTGGAAATCAGAGTCGTCGCTGTTTGGTCATGCTGTAAATCAAAATGTGAATTACGTTGAGGGACAGTCGGCTCTCGCCTTGCATTGTCTTGACGAAAAGAAGTTTGAGGAGTCGCTGATGCATTCCGAGTTGGCGATTGAATCTGCCAAGGATAAGCGTTTCAAATCCTATATGTCGCCGCATATTGTTTTCTCCAACGCCGGATTGGCTGCGATTAACCTGGGAAAGACTGATCGAGCGATCGGCTATTTTGAAAAAGCTGTCATAGCCCGGCCCAACCATTCATTGAGCTACTATCACTTGGCAAAAGGCTACGCGGCAAAGGGCCAACTTGACCTTGCGATTGACAACTTCAAACAATCCATCACGATCCGGCCAGAAAATCACTTGGCTAGAAATGACTTAGGCTTCGTCTATTTGCAAACTCGCCAGTTTCAAAACTGCATTGAAGTTTTAAAACCGACGGTTGGAAGTTCAGGAGACGGTCCGTTGGCTCGATCGAACTTGGGTTCTGCGCACTTGATGAAAAAGCAGTTTGCTGACGCCGCGATTCATTTTGCTTGGCTTTCCGAATTCAACGATCAAGACGCTTTGAACTTGGCGAAGCTTGCATGGTGTAAGTACGAAATAGGTGAATCCGAAGAAGCGAAAACGGCTTGGCAGCGAGCGTTTGCAATTAGCCCAGACGATCCTGTGGTTAAGTTTGTCCAGCAGACGTACGTTTGGCCTGCGACCAAGTAGATTGACTTTCTGATTCCATAGGAAATTGAAAAGGCACGCCGCGAGTTTTTCCTGTTCTCACGACGTGCCGTTTGTTGTCAGTCAAAGTTAATCAGTTTCCTTGTCTCAATCTTACGCTTTAAAACCAATCGCAGTCCTCGTCGTCTTCGCCAAATCGTTCGAAAGAATTGTCAGTCGATGTTCGATGGAAAAGAGCTTGTTCCGATGCGACGACTTGCGTGCTGCGACTCGCGCGGTCAGCCGCTTGATGAAGCAACGAAGGATCAGCATGGTACTCAGGGTCGAGCTGAGCAATTAGCGTCCCGCCAGGACCGCGAAGTTGGCCATTTGGCAAAATGAAGTACCAGCTTGAATTACCCTGCATCCATTTTTCGCCAGCTCCACCATAGTTTTCAAAGTAATTTCCGTTTGAGCTCAGTCCCAATTGTGCGTCCAGTTGAGCCGCCAAAGTCGGATCGCCCGCCGCATGCAAGAGCTTTGGGTTGGCGTAGTAATCAGCGTTGAAAGTGGCGACTAGTTTTCCACCAGGCCCACGCAGTTGTCCGTTGGGCAAGATGAAGTACCAACTGTCTTTGCCGGCCATCCATTTCTCATTCTGACCTCCCCAGTTCTCGAAGTACTTTCCGCTGGAATACAATTCCAATTCGAGATCGAGTTCTTGTGCAAGTTGGCCCAAAGGATCGTTGTTCGGATCTTGTTGGCCACCGCCACTATCGCCATTGGTTTCGATGGTTACGGCGAACGAGTTGATCTTGCCGCCGTCTTCATCAAAAGTGTCTTCTACTTCCAAAGTCCATTTGCCATTTCC
>CAYMFZ010000629.1:2352-3454 GCA_964389585.1 uncultured Pirellulaceae bacterium
CCAGCGTGCCCATTGGTTTGAAGCTGCCTGTGAAGGGTGCTTGGGCATTCTCAATAGACTGGCTTGCTTGATCATCGAGCGTCGTTTGGTCAAAATTTTGACCGTCACCACCGATGGCTTCTGCCAAGGGAATTCGTTCTCCAGAGGGGCTGATCAATGTGATTTTGAGATCTTCAACCCACGTATGATCAATGTCAATCTTAACGTTGACATCGGTGATCGTGCCCTCAAGGCCAGTCGCATTGACGGAGCTGGTTACCGTGCTGGCGGCAGTTGAAGAAATTGCCACTGGATTGTCATTCGTAAAAGTCGTACCCGACTGTCCCTGATTGCCACCACCCTGGTTTCCTCCTCCCTGATTCCCTCCGCCTTGGCCGTTGGTTCCTGCGATCGAGTCGATCCAACTCGCAAACGTGTCGACACGGATGTCAAACGAAACATCCCCGATGGCAGCGTCTTGGCGAGTTCCACCTGAGGTAACGCCAGCCAAAACAAATTTGCCATTTTGAGTTATGAAGGCCGGTCCACCCGAATCGCCAGGGGCAGTGTTGGATTCCGAATTGTTGTCGAAGTTCCACGTAATTCTTTCGTCCTCAACACCATCAATAGGCGTCGTCCCTTCATGCTTGACGCCAAAGCTTCCGTCATGGCCCGTGTTCCCATTCCCGATTGCACCGAATCCGACAATGGTCAAGACTTCACCAACCTTTGGCGTGACACGATTTAGTTCAATCGGCGTAACTCCCTCGACGTTTTCGCTGAGTACCATGACAGCCAAATCAACGTCCCGGCTTCCGTACTCCGGATGCGTTACCACCTTTACTGTCTGATATGTCTTGCCGTTTACTTCGAAGGTGCCTTGCGTATCAGATGTTCCTTCAACACAATGTGCAGCAGTCAGCACGACGTTGGGAGCGATCAAAGTTCCAGAACAATGGCCGTTTACGATTCCCACAGCATCGTGTTTGTCCGTTTGAGTTCCATTGACAATTCGTTGAACGGAGCCTTCTTGGCGTTGTTGATGCGAAGTGTCTTTGAGTGTGGAAACTTGGATTTGCTGAACGTCATTGGCTCCGACACTGGCTGAACTTGAAAGCAGATA
>CAYMFZ010000630.1:0-2015 GCA_964389585.1 uncultured Pirellulaceae bacterium
TGGGTACCATTGCCCCATCAAGTAAACAGCGCCGTTGGTTAGAACGAAAAATGCTGTCGACATCGCGAGCGAAGCAATTGCGAATCGCCCCGCCTGCTTCCAACCCAATCGACGTTGAGATCCTGATTCAATTGAACGCTTGATCCAACAGCCCATCGCCGCCGCCAAGCCAAGACTTGCGTAGACGCAAACGGCGAGCTTCCAGTCATAAACGCCGAGTTTGAAATCGCTGATCGCCATGATCAAAACCAAAGCAGCGATCGCGACCCAAGAGCGGTTGAAAAAGAAAGCTCCAAACAAAACGAGCGCCGCAATGGGCTTGAAGTTCGGCATATCAACAAGCCAAAACCGGCTGGCAATCCCAACCAACACGATCGCAATCAAAACCGCCGCCTGCACGATCCACTTTCGGTCCAATCGGTTTTCCGAAACTTGTTGAGAGCTAATGTTGTTGTCCAATTTTTCGTTCATCGTTTTAATCTTTGCTGGGTCGTCGCTGGGGTTTGGCAGAAGCACAAGTATATCAACAACTTCGTTTCTACGCAGGCCTTTTCTAAATGGTCTGATTGAACGTTTACTCCGGTTCATATTTACCGAAAACCCAAGTCACCTCATCGCCAGGTTTGACTGAATACAATGCGGAACTCTTGTCACCAAGCTCTCCATTGACCAAATAGATCCAGTTGTCACCTTTGGCGGCCAAATTTTCGACGCCGCCAATTGAATTGACAAAAGTCGATGCCGGATCGGACTGCCCGGTCGCTTTGAATTTCACGTCGCCGAGATTTTGGGCTCGTTCAAGGATCGTGAAAACGGTCGAGTCTTCTGAGCAAGGGACATCCGCATTGATATTTTTTCGTTCGGATTTGAAGTCGATTTCAAGCTGAACGGTTCCGGCGACTTTGCCCGTCGCGGGTTCGATTGTGCTAGTTCCTGATTGTTCGCAACCGCCGAACAAACAAGTCAAACCGACAACGAAAAAAGTCACCACCAAGCGGACGGTGAACTTGTGATTTGTCACCGAACAGACATACCGATTCATTTTGGATCCTTTGATTGACGTGATCTCTGCATTGTATCAAGTCGGCCCTACATTTAGCATGGCTCAAGTCCAATTTTCGATTCCGAGAAACGTTGCGAATAACATGCCAAGCCAGCCTTCGACCGAAAAAGCGATTTCTATCTCGGATGTCCGGCCCGACATTGCGTTGATCACAATGGACTTGCCAGGAAGTGGGGCCAACATCCTGAACGAGCAGTTGTTCTCTGAACTCGACCAAACGATGGCCGAGTTGGCTGAACGCAAAAACCTGAAGGGTGTGATTCTTTACTCCGCCAAGCCAACGATTTTTGTTGCCGGAGCGGATTTGAAAAAGATCGTTGCGACGCTTGACTGGCCTGACAAAAAGATCATCGAATTTTGCGAAAAGGGCAGGGCGGTCATGGCCCGCTTCAGCCGGTGCCCCTTTGTCTCGGTTGCGGCAATCCACGGAGCATGCGTCGGCGGTGGTTTGGAATTGCCGCTTTGGTGCGACTGCCGAATCGCGACCAACGATCGTCGAACGGTTCTGGGTTTGCCAGAAGTTAAACTCGGATTGGTTCCAGGCTGGGCGGGCACGGTCCGGCTTCCGCGAATCGCCAATTTGGAAGTCGGCATTGATCTGGTCACGAGTGGGCGTTTGGTTTCAGCCGATGAAGCAAAAACGATGGGGTTCATCGATGCTGTCGTTGAGAAAGACAAACTGATCGACGAAGCTGTTGCGATGGTCGGAAGAGTGGCAACCTCTGAGTCATTTATTCACGATCGAAAAGCGATTATGGGTCCGGTCTCAAACCAAGGCGACGTCAATGCGATCTTGCTGGAACATGGTAAGCGAATTGTTGAGAACAAAGAGATCTTTCCTTTTGCGCCGACGGTCGCGCTTGAACATATCGTACGCACTGCAGACGCACCCATTAAGGCAGCTTGGGATTCCGAGTCGGTGGCGATGGCGCAAGTTTACGGCAGTCCTGCC
>CAYMFZ010000630.1:2025-3432 GCA_964389585.1 uncultured Pirellulaceae bacterium
GTCGCGGCTTGCTCAATCACTTTTTTCTTGTCGACCAAAACAAAAAGCAACCTGGCTTGGTCGACCTGAGTCTAACTCCAGTCGAAGTTAAAAATATCGGGATCGTTGGAGCAGGCTTGATGGGGCGTTCGATCGCGACAAACTGCTTGAACCGAGGAATCAACGTCGTGATTCTCGATGCCAACGAAGACGCCGCCCAACAAGCAACGAATGAACTCGCGGGTTCAACAACCAAAGCAACCATCACCGCCACAAACAACTACACTGATTTCGCCGCTGTTGATTTGGTCATCGAATCAGTCGTTGAAACCATCGACGTTAAGAAGATCGTGCTTGAGAGAATTGAGTCGGCTGTGCCTTCGAGCACGACCATCGCAAGTAATTCTTCGGCGATCCCAATCGACTGGATGGCAAAGTTTCTCAAGCGACCTGAGAACTTTTGTGGAATTCACTTTTGCCATCCTGAGTTAATGTCGTTGGTTGAAGTCGTCGCTGGACCCGCGACTTTGGAGCAAACGATATCCACGGCGGTTGGATTTACAAAATCGCTTCGCAAGATGCCAGTTGCGATTAACGATGGAGCTGGTTTCGTTGTGAATCGCTTGCTCGCAGCGATGATTGATCAATCCGTCCGACTATTTGGCCAAGGCGTATCAATTGAACAAATTGACGAGTCGATGCGTGAGTTTGGTTTTCTCGGTGGTCCCTTCGAGATCATCGACGTGATTGGAGCTGACACTTGCATGTATGCCGGGCGAACGATGTGGGAAGCGAAACTCTCTTGTGTTTCGCTTTCGCCGATCCTTCCAAAAATGGTGAAGTCCAATCGACTGGGCCGCAAATCTGGGGCGGGGTTTTACGATTACCCTGACGCGCGCGGTGATCGCGTTTGGAATGAAGATGTGATGGAATTGATTGGTCAGTATCGCGAGGCGGCCGACGACGTCAACAAAGAGATTCCCTCGAAACAGATTTCGCAGGAAATTTTGTCGGCCATGACTTTGGAAGCGACGAACATTCTGGATGAAGAAATCGTGGCAGACTTTCGCGATATCGATCTGTGTGTGATTCACGGTTTCTCGTTCCCTCAACATCAGGGTGGCATTTTATTTTGGGCGGACCAAATCGGCTTGGAAGAAGTCCGGCAGACTCTTTATAAAATTGGCGAGCTTGATGAAAGGTTGTTGCCGAACGAGAGAATCAAGACGATGGTTAATAAGAAAGAGACTTTTTATCCGGCGTGACGTGAGCGATTTTCAATTGAGAAAAGTCCAGCCTGATCACTGTCATTGCGCTGATAGTTGTGACTAAGGCCATTCGACAGTGAGCCGAGGGCACTAGCCCAATGGTACTTACTTAAGGTTGCGCACGGTCAACAACACCCTCCCTCTGGGAGGGTCGGCGTAG
>CAYMFZ010000631.1:0-3422 GCA_964389585.1 uncultured Pirellulaceae bacterium
GCGCTAATGAAGTGTAAACGAACGATGCCGTTTGGGTCGATTAAGATGTCTCCGCCTAACTGTCGCCAATCGCGGCCAGGTTTTCCTGGGCCTTTGCCTGCAAAGATCAGTTTGAGATAGTTCCAAATGGAAACGGGTATGTACATGTCCCACCAACTGCCCCGTTCCATTCCATACGCGGAATAGAGTTTTAGATCCGGATCAAGAATCAATGGCCATGTGAGCTCCGTGTTCTTGATGTAGGCAATCGCCATTAAGTCTGAATCGAACGTGACGACTTTGACGGACACATTTTCCGCTTCGAGTTTCGCTTGGTTGTGACGCAACTGCGACACGTGTTCACGACAGGGTGGTCAGCCGAGGTGGCGATGGAAAACGAGCAACAGCCAATGGCCTTTGTCTTCGGTCAATCTGTGAGAGTTGCCGTCGGTGTCAAGTAAGTCGAACTCAATCGCTGGCTGGCCAGTAAGGTCTTTCATCGAATCTCATTTTTAGACGGCTCATCTTGATAAAGAAAACGCTGACTGGCACGGCAGTCTGATATATAAGGCGCAAATTCTAATGGCTCGGCCAACCCGATGAATCGGGTTACTACGAACTTTGATTCGCCAGTCGTACGCGCCCGTGATTTTCGACGACGACTAAAGCTTCTCTTGTCCTACTCCGCGATTCGGTTCTCTTGAATCTAAACCAATTCTTTTAATCCAATTCTCGATTCTATTCCGCTTCATCGTGTCCACGAAGGACGAGGACAGGGCAGGGCGAAAGTCGCACGACTCGCTCGGCAACTGAGCCTAGAAACAGACGCGATAGTCCCGTGTGGCCATGTGAAGAGATTACGACAAGGCCGGCGTCTTTTGTTTTTGCAAAGTCAGCGATTCTGCTACCCGGGTCCCCAAACTCCGCAGTGAATTCAACTTCAGGAAGATTGCAGTCTCGCATTTCCTGTTGGAATGATTTCACCAAGTTTCCTTGAATGTCGGTTTCCGTTAAAAGACCCTAAACCATTCCGTATTCTGTCGCAGCAGGGTAGGGCGTCACATGAATCACTTTGATCTTGTCTGGCGAATCTACCATCTCAAGCGCGGCTTCGAGGGCAGACTTGGAAAGGGGAGAAAAATCCCACGGAACGATGACAGTTTTTTGAGTGAACTTGTTCATGGATTGTCCTTGAGCTGAATGGGTGATACGCGAATGCTCTAATTGGAAACTACGGCTACGAAACAGCTCTCCTTTCATTCGGACTGGAATCAGTTGCGAAGACCCTTGCGGCATCAATAATTCCAACTGGCTGATCATCTTCGTCGACGACGATAAGATGGTGAATTTTTGGATTGGATTTAAAGAGGTCGATCGCGACCTGGACGGAATCTGAATCTGAAAGACTGATCACCTCTTTCGTCATGTGACGTTCGACTTGGTCAAAGTTGTAATTGTCCGTGCAACGTTGTCCGTACTTGTTGACTTCGAACATTTCGTTGATCACTGATTCGTCTTTTTCATCAAACCGTTTTTGAAGTGAGTGAAATTTTTCAATATCCGAAGTCGTAAGAATTCCAATGCACTTTCCAGATTCGTTAACCACTGGCGCAGCGGTTTCCCTCGCTTTGGTCAAGTCGTTTAGCACTGAATCCATCGTTTCAAATGCGTGCACGGGGGGAACGGGATGCATGACTTCGGTGACATAAGTTTGGCTTTCGACAGATTGCTGCATTTGTTCCGATTCGTCTTTTGCGATTTCATTTCCTTTCACGAGAACGACGGGGCATTTGGCGTTACGTAAAACAAAGTTCGCGATGCTTCCCATGATGAGACGAACGATTCCGCTCCGACCATGGGTACTCATGACGATCAAGTCTGCTTTCTTGGTCGCTTTTACGAGTTCGGCAGCAGGATTACCGTGTATGAAATGATGCTCGAATTCAACCGCACTGCTGGTTGGTCGGACTTTGTAGAGTTGCATCTTTTCATGCTCGATGAACTGCTTGGCGTACTCCTGTAGTTGGCTCGAACCGCCAGGTTCCCACACCGGAGTCACGTAGTAGAACGCAATTTTTGAATTGCGTTGTTCGGCAAGCATCGTGGCGAGCTCGATCGCTCCAAAACTGTTTTCTGACAGGTCAACAGGACACAGGATGAGGTTATGTTTGGGCGCCATGACGATCTCCTAAGTTCGAGTACGAATTTTCAAAATGCTATTTTTGTTGTTGGCGAAGTTGTTTGTGGCATCGGATGCAGTTGAGTGTGACTTCAAAGTATGCAATGGTTGCTCCATCGAGATTCTTTTGCCGACCCTGCTCGCGAAGTCGCTCGGTTGTTTCACGAAACTCACGACTCATTTTCAAATACTCAGGCGATGTGATGACTTTCCAGTCCGCCTCGTGGCTCAGAAGCATCAAGTCTTGAGCGCCCTTGCTGATCTTTTCGAAATCTTCCGTCGCCAGCCCAGCAACGACGGCGCGTGTGAAGTCAAGCTTTCGTTGCATGAAAGCCGATGAGTTTTTTTGTTGATTCTGCGGTTCTTGCGTTTTCGAAATTGCTACAGAAATTCAAATCACGCCCACGGCGATTGCCAAGATGGTTTTGAAAAACACGATGGTCCTTTTGGTTTGAGATCTGATTTCGAAGAATATCTTGAATTAACTTCCAACGGTTCCATGGAGCAGCACACCAACGGCGTAAGCGAGTCCGGCGGCGGTCGCTCCGATCCCGAGCGTTTCCAGGCCTGACCAATGCCAAGCTTGATCGACGAAAAATGATTTAGTCGCGCCGACCAAGAAAAACGCAACACCGGTCATGAGCGTGCTAATCAAATAAAGCGTTGTGGAATTGGAATGCAGAGCGAAGCCAAAGATGAAAGCCAAGAGCGGCAAAAGTCCAACCATACAAAAGGCCAAGAACGTTGTCGCCGCTGCCTTGAATGCAGAAGGGCTTTCTAAAGAGATGCCGAGTTCATCGACCAGCATTGTTTCGATCCAGCGTTTTTCGTTGGCCGTAATGATCTCGACCGCTCGATCAAGGTCCGCCCCTTCAAATCCCTTGGCCGCAAAAATTTGACGAACTTCTCGACGTTCTCCTTCGGGCGTCACGCGAATGTGTCGCTGCTCCATCGCAATGGCTTTTTCGCGCAGTTGCTGATCCGTTTTTGTGCCAAGGTAATTGCTGGCCGCCATGCTGAACCCATCACCAACGAGATTGGCGAGTCCCAACACCACGACGATCTCCGAGTTCAGACCAGCCCCGGCAACGCCAGAGACAACGGCGAAAGTCGTCACGGTTCCATCAATCGCGCCGTAAACGAAATCGCGCAAGTAACTGTGTTTGGCGTGATCGTTGATGCGTCGATCAATTGACTCGTGATCGTGTGCGTGTTCTAAAGTTCCATCCATGTCAGAGGAACTTCGGAATCATCGTGCCAGATC
>CAYMFZ010000632.1:0-3420 GCA_964389585.1 uncultured Pirellulaceae bacterium
CAAAGCCAGAAAAGTTAGTTAGTGCTTTTCACTTTTTCTGTAGGCATTTCGAATCGCCAGCATATTCAAAAACCAGCGTCATAGCTGGTCTCTTAAATTGCCCTTCCGATGAATGTCACCCGCCTGAAAATTATGCGCCAAAGGTTCGTACTCATGAAGAAAAACAAAACGAAAGCACGTAAAAAGCGAATCAACCAGAAGTTCGAATTTCAAAAACTGGAAGAACGAAAATTACTTGCTGCTGGGTTCGCACCAATTGACGGAGTTGGAAACAATCTTGAAAGCCCTGAGTTAGGAAGTGTCGGTGAGCAATTTATTCGCATCGCTCCCTCCGATTACGAGGATGGACTCAATGAGCCGGCGCGAACAGATGAAGCTAACGCCCGCGATATTAGCAACCTACTTTCGACCCAAGAAGAATCAGTAGTCAACGATCGATTCATCACGTCGATGTGGTTTCAATGGGGGCAATTTCTTGACCACGACATCAATTCCTTGGTCAGCTAATGGAGAGGAAACCAAAGCGTTGGGAATAAAGAATCCATCGCCAAGTTCGTTGATCCCCGCGACGATGACGGCATTGATAGGCTCGTCACGTTGAACAGGCGAGGTCTCAATACGATTGTCTGGATCCCGAATTCCTGGTTCACCAAAGAAAACAACTTCTGCACCACCGTTCTCACCAAAGTCTCGAATGAGCCACTCGTTGTCCAGTCCATTGCGGAATACAAGCGTATCACGTGTCCAGAATACTTCGTCTTGAACGTCTAACGACGTGTTCCTTTCGATGACATCGGAAAGCCGTGTGGCCTTGATCTCAGCAGCCAAATCAGCGTCGAGTGCGTTTTCGAAGTAGAAACGGTCGCCATCACGAATTCGAGTGATCAGATTGAAGTAGACGGCGGGCAAGGAAGCGATCACATTCAAGTCGCTGCGAGAATCGCAACATCTATCGAAGTGTTTGGCGGAACTGGACTGGACCGAATCAATATTGATGCCCGGCGAGCCGCCGATGTCCTCATTCGCGGTGAGTCAGGGCGAGACCGAATCGAAGTCCTCGTCGGATCAGAAACCGATCATGACGTAGAAGGTGGACCGGGGCGTGACCGCATCGAGGTCATTGACGTCGATCGAAAACGCAAGAATCACCACCGTCGTGGGCATTTTCATCACCGAGATCAGGCGTTCGAGTCTTTTTCAAACAATCGGTTTCGTAGATTCAGTTAGTGTGTCTGGGTTGAGAGTCTATCTTGAATCGAAAGGTTATTTGAAAGTGAGCTGAAGACGCTAGTCTTGGTGCAGGTTAATCAATGAATCAGACCACTCGTGGGGCTGGCCCGAGGCTAGCGCCTACGGCTCACATATTTCTGGGCTGGCTCTATGGTGACTGATGTCCTTTCGGTTAGAGGCTCGATTTCCTTCGTCCCTGTGCCTCACTCACGTTATGTTTGAGACAGCGCATTTGACCGAACTTTGCTTCCGAATCGGGATTCGTTGGTTCGCGAAAATTCGTTATTCTGTTGGAGAACAACCTGTAGATTCAGCTTAAGAAGCGGATGACGGAAACGACTCAATCACTAAAACCATCCACCGCTGCGAATGAACACCAGACTGACTTGTTCAAGACTCCTTGGCTCGTTCTGTTTTTGCCATTGGTTTTATTCGCCGTAATTCTATTCGTCTCGCCCAATTTTCAATCAACCAATGGCGTTCGAAGTACGCCCTTCGGTAGCGACTTTCTCCAGGAATGGGTCGGTGCGAAAACGTTTGCAATGGATTCGCAAGCGAGACTATACGACCCCAATCATTTCAAAACGATGCAACACGACGGAGAGTTGGTTGGATTTGAATGGACCGAGGAAAAGTACTTTCCGATGGTCTATCCTCCGTTTTACTACCAACTGCTTCAGCCATTTTCGTGGTTGAGTTATCCGAATGCAGCAAAAGTGTGGGGGCTCCTTGGGGCATTGGCCTTTTCGCTAACCGGATTCATGCTTTACCGATTCTATCCGCCATGCCGGGCAAACTTCACGGCTTGTATTGTGTTGGCACTGTTTTTTGTTCCGGTTTTGACCTGCCTAAACATGAATCAAAAATCGACTTGGCTGCTGTTGATTTTGACGGGAACATTTTTGCTGTTGTACAACGAACGTCCGCTCTTTGCGGGAGTAGTTTTTGGGCTTCTCGTGTTTAAGCCTCATCTCGGAATCGTGATCTGTTTGGTGATGTTGCTGAAGAGGCAATGGAAGTTCGTTTTCGGTGCTGCATTGGTCGCAATTAGCTTCGTTGCTTTCTCGTGGATTGGAAACCAGCAATTGTGCTTGGACTATGTTCACGTCGTATTGGGAATGGGTGACTACGTTCAAACTGGTGGCTACGATCTGGCTGATTCGCACAGTCTGTGGGGCGCGACTCAGTTGACTTTTTCGCAAGCCTTCTCGCAATCTTTGGCGACGGTGTCTCCTGAGGTGGTTAAAGTTTTGACGATTAGTCTTTCGCTAGTTGTGATTGGTTTGTTGGTATGGTCGACACGGGGCGAGGTTGAGTTTGCTTCATCACGATTTGCACGGCAGTTCTCGGCAATGGTGATCGCGACTGCTTTGCTTAGTCCACACTTTTACAGCTACGACTTAACGATTTTATTGCTTCCAATGTTGTTGGCCCTCGTTTCGTTGGGTTACGATTTCAAGCAAAACAAGTTTGAGCTTGCGTTGGTTGTCGTCATGGCGCTGCTGTTTTTTGGGGCTGGTTTCTTCAACACAATTGCGAGCACGATTCATGTTCAGCTTAGTATTGTCTTGATGGTGGCCACTCTCGTATTGCTTGGTTGCCGCCATTCGTGGCAAGCTGAAATCGTGACGACCAAGTGAACCTTGCCTAGACAAACTGGAGAAGAAAGCGTTTTGAATACGGAGTGATCAACGACAATCAGTCGTTGATTTCTCCGAAATCTCAACGAGCGGAGGGTTCGAACCCCAAACACTCAGGGCCACAAAGTGCCGTCTAAATCACTCAAGAGTAGCGAAGTGATCTAGTCGCTCGAGAGCATCTTGAGGTCCGGCGCGATTTGTTCGATCACCCGAGACATGAATTTTTTGACTTGGGCAGTCGTCTTAAACTTCATCACAGAGCTGACGATTTGCTCTGCCTCTTCGATGGAAAGTTGACTGGCAAGCTGTTTGATCGAAGGAACAAATGCTGGGCTCATGCTGAATCTGCGAAGTCCCATTCCCATGAGCAAAACAAACGCGCGAGGTTTACCTGCCATCTCACCGCAAACGGTGATTGGTACATTGGCCGCGTTGCAAACTTCGATCACATTCTTGAGCACAATCAAAACCGGCGGCGCCAGTGGTTGGCACAGGTGAGCCACTTTGGGATTGTCGCGATCGGCAGCCATCAAATATTGCACCAGGTCGT
>CAYMFZ010000633.1:0-3401 GCA_964389585.1 uncultured Pirellulaceae bacterium
TTCTTCGTGAACAACCGAACCATCGAAAAAATGAAAACCAGCATGGGTACTGAACCATGCGGCTTTGAAAATTCTATTGATGTGTGACACCTATGAACGATATCCCGAAGGGATCGCAGCAGGTAGCCGGTGATAAGCGAAGCGCCATCACCGGTACATCGCGCACAAAACACTATCCCGACAGGGATTTCAGCAGATGCCTCGGTGCGGTTGAGCCAGTATTAGTTCGAGAGAATGGCCGATAGAATCAACCCTTCGCAAACAGACAACATTTAAAGGCCGAGCAACGTTTCGGTGTATCGATGATTGAGGGAAAAAAGTTTTTTGCAGTTCGAGGCTACAACAAATCAGGAACCAATTGGCTATGTCGACTCTTGAGTTTGCATCCAGAGATTAGTTGTTCGGGCGAGTTTCATTGGAATCGAATTTCAAGTCAGTTGATCGATACGTACAACGAATCAGAGAGCCTTCACGGGCAACCCGGTTTATTGGACGCGACTTGGCATGCGATGGATCGCTTCATCAAGGAAGCCATCGTGCTCGCCTGCGATGACGATGCGACTTGGGTCGGCGATCGAACGCCTTCAACGATTGAACCCTCTTTGATTATTGGGGCGCGGGTTTTCAATTTGATCCGCGATGGCCGCGACATCATGATCAGCGCGGCCTATCACTATTTCAACAATCCAGATTTTTTCCCCGCATTCAATTCAATTGAAGCGTTAAAAGAACCGCTCGCATTGTTCCGCGCCGACCCGACCCATTTTCACCGTTATCCAGAACAGCTTTTGGCATGTGATGAACTAGCAATTGATTCGGCCCACTATTGGGCGGAGACGATTAGAAAGAATCAGGCCAAAATTGACGAGCATCCAGAAATGAAATGTTTGGAAGTCCGTTACGAAGCACTTCATAAAGACATTGAGCGTCAACGAAAACGAGTCTACGAATTTCTCGATGTTGACCCCACACTTGCGGCACCGTTAGAGTTCAATACTCAACCCGGTTTCAAGAAAGAGCAGCCGAATAAGTTTCTGCGAAAGGGAGCCGTTGGCGATTGGAAGAATTACTTCTCACCTCGACTGCGAGATCTTTTTAACGAACACGCAGGTGACGTGTTGGTCAAGTTGGGTTATGTCGACTCGCTCGACTGGCTTGATGAAAAAGAACTTTCAAGTACCAGGCAAAAAGACCAACGAACTCAATCCACCATTCAGGACAAAACGAAAACAGGCTCCGAGCTTGACGAAAAACAAGTCGCCCAATCAGTTTCGATGGCCAGTCGGGCTCGAACCGTGCTGGCCCAAGACGAATTCGATAGATTGGTTGCCCGGCCCGTCTTCGATCATGACGGCAGCGTGTTTCCATATTTTGCAGTACAGGCCAAGGGTTGCCGGATCCTGGATTCGGCGGGGCGCGAGTACGTCGATTGGTTCAATGCAAACGGCGCGAATCTACTTGGCTACGATCGTCCCGAAGTCGTTCAAGCGATTAAAAATCAGATGGACGCAGGGCCAGCTTTGTCGTTGATGCATCAACTCGAAGTTGAAGTTGCTGAGCTGTTGGTCGAGATGATTCCATGTGCCGAACTAGTGGAGTTTTGGAAAAACGATTCCAATGCCATTGCTGCTTCACTTCGACTTGCTCGGGCGGCGACGAATCGGAAGATGGTTTTGCATTCTGGATTTGGTGATTCTCAAACATTGCGGATGCTTGAAAGCGAGCAAGCCGAGACGTTTCCCTTTGGTGATTTGGCCGCGCTCGAAAGCTTGCTGGAGAAGAACTCCGAAAATGTTGCGGCGGTTTTTCTAAGTCCTATCAATGTCGAAATTTCTGACACGGTATATCTCGAGGGCATCCAACAGTTAACGCGGCAGCATGGTGCGATTTTGATTTTCAACGAGACAACGACGGCGTTTCGACTGGCCAACGGTGGCGCGCAAGAATACTTTGGCGTGGTTCCAGATTTGACTTGCGTTGGTAACGGGATCGCGAATGGAATGCCATTGGCGGCGGTTGTTGGGAAACGCGAAGTTATGACGCACTCGTCAGGTTTCGGATTCGACGAAACAAATCGGGCCGATACGTTTTCGCTGGCGGCGGCCAAGTCGGTTCTGGAATTACTTCAGCGAGAACCGGTTTGCGAGCGTTTGGCCGAGACCGGTCGCAAACTTCGAGCCAGTTTCGATTCGATTGCTAAATCAGCCGGATTGAATGTTGAGTTGATTGGGCCAGATTGCCGATTGACGATCAAGTTTCATGATTGCGGTTCGTTAAGTCAGTCCGCCGTTTGTGAATTGTTCCTGAAGGAGTGTTTGAAGTGCGGCGTCATGAGCAATGGAACATTTTTACCTAGCGATGCGCACGACGTTCAAGCGAACGAGGATACGGTTGCCGCGTTTAAATCAGCAATGAAAGTGGTAAAGGCAGCAGTTCAGTCCGGTAGGGTTGAGCCGAGCAAGCCAGAAAGTAACGCACCGATTGACCCGCGTGCGTTTGTCACGATCGGGTTCCTAGAGGCGATCCAAATAGAAGAAGACGTTGTTCGTGTTCACGGTTGGCAATTGCTTGCTGACGGCGCGCCGGACTCGATCGAGTTGGTTTCGAGTTCAGGGAAAGTCATTCCAGCCGAGTGCTTTTCTCGGCCAGACATTGAAGCCTGGATCCCGTCGCAGCCCTCCGCATTGATGTCGGGCTACAAAGCGAGTTTGCCGGTGGCAGATTTTGTAAATCAGGGCCAAGTTGAATTTAGAATCGTGGCGAAGCGTCAATCAACAGTCGCCTTTCAATGTTCGGTGACGAAAAAACCGCAAAGTGATTGGACCGAGCCCCGTTCAACGAACGAAGGTCTCATCGAAGTTTGAAAGTTTGAAATGCCAGTCGTGAGCCGTGACGCGTAAGCGGCCGGGCCTTATCGAATTTTCGACGAACGAGGCGAATGCCCTGCGGTAAAAATGCCCGAGGCCTTACGGCCAACGGCTCACGTTTTGGCGACGGAATGCCCGAGGCCTTACGGCCAGCGGCTCACAAATCGTAATGCCGATGGCAGTCACAGACGCAAGTCGTGTTTGGAATGCCGATAGATTGACATGCCGTTGCCACGCCAATATCTGATATGCCGATAGTTGGAATGCCAATATCTGTCATGCCAATAGTTGATATGACAATATCTGATATCTGATATCCAGTAGTTGATATGCCAATAGTTAATATACCGATAGTTTGGAATGCCAACGGCATGGCAGGTGATAGCCACGGACGCAAATCCGTGGTTTATGTCTTTGAATCAACGCGAGTCCCAGCGGGACGGCATGAGGCATCGCAATTCAAAAAGCGTTGATGAATTGTGAGCCGTGACGCGTAAGCGGCCGGGCCTTATCGAATTTTCGACGAACGAGGCG
>CAYMFZ010000634.1:0-1241 GCA_964389585.1 uncultured Pirellulaceae bacterium
TGGCGAATCCCACTACGATGATCGTACGATTTTAGGTTTTGAAATGTCCTCTAATAAAAGTCGACGATCGAGGATCTTTTAACAAGCGTTCTGTTTGCTGACGAAGAATCGCCGGCTTGCTCAATTGACTTGCATCTGCCAACAACAATAGCTCCTTGTCAGGCGCTAACCCCCAAAGAAAATGACTCAAGCGATTAGCAAGTGCGTAGTCGTCGAGCTCGCCGGGAGCTTCTTCAAAATAGAGAAATCGAGAAGAACACAAAATGGATCTGTAAGCAGCTCGCAATCCTTCATACAGCGAATCGTTAGCTTTCATTCGCGCGTTCGCAAAATCAAGATACGGCTTCAACTCGGATTGGGTTACCGGACGACGGAAAGCTCGTTGCGCGAACGATTGAACTAAGTTTTGCAAATCCAGCTTTGGCTGGGCTGAAACAATTTCGAATGATTGCACGCGTTCATATTCATCGTTCAATTCATCGTTCAATTCATCTTTCAATTCACTTGAACGGCTCGAAGGAACGGTCCGCAACTCCAAGTCACCGATCAATGACTTGCGTACTTCGTCGACGTCCGGTTCGATTCGCTCGATCTCAATCCACTTGATCGCGAGGCCCGCTGTCCCCATCGCCTCCACCGTGCCTGCTTTTTGACTGACTTGGCGAGGCGACACACGCTTGAGCCCTTTGTCTCGGGGGCGGATTTGTAGCTGATGGTCTTTGGTAATCCAAGTTTCAAAAACATACACTCTTGGTTCGCTTGTCGCCTCGATACTGCCGATCCAGTAGAGTGTCGAAGCCCTCGCATTACAAAAGCCACTTTTTATGCTGCACCAAATCGCGCCAGACTCGGGCACGTTAACGCCCGCGGCCTCAAATCGGATTCGATACTTTCCCGATTCGTTAACCGTCGTTGCGGGCATGCGACCGTAAAAATTTTGACTCGTCGACCATGAAACAATGTCCTTGTGTTGTGGACGCCCTTCTGGCTCGCGATTGGGTTTAACTTCATTGCGTCGAAGCTGTTCCCAATTCAATCGAGCCTTGAAAGACGGAGACCTATTCAAAATTCGGTTGAACGAAGCATCCAACCCCACGTCGGCGGCACGCAAGTAAGCGGCCAAGGAGTGGTTCGACATCTGCTGACTTTTTGAAACGGTGTCGAAACCGTTCGTCAATGATTCCTCAGGCAGGTATTCGCTAAGAGGAATGTCGATGCAGAGTAGTTCATTCAAATTCCTA
>CAYMFZ010000634.1:1251-2620 GCA_964389585.1 uncultured Pirellulaceae bacterium
GTTAGACGCCGAGCTGGAACTCTTCCGAATGATCGGACTCTAGCGGTATCTGATTTTTTCAACGTGCCGTAAAGATCAGCAAGGAAGTCAGCCGTCTCCTCTTTTTCAAGTCCTTCGGGCGGCATCTCACCGTCACGAACGCGATCATGAACCCGCTCCCAAACGTGAAAGATGTCTGGGTCTTCAAGGTCAAGCTTGAGCGATTCGAGATCGAGGTCGCCTGCTTTTGAGCTTGAATCGTGACAATCAAGACAGCTTTGATCGAACAATTGAGAGATCGAATTAGGAACTTGCTGACCGCTTACGTGTGTTGCGACCAAAAGCGTTGTCAGTAGACACAAGACACGCTGGAATTGGCTTAAGATTGAAAAGAGAATTGGCTTCATTGATTTGATTCACAATTATTCTTCTGACCGGCCACTAGTCGCCGGTCGTTTCAATTTTAGTTGTTGCAAACGTTTGAATGTCTCAAATGGTCTGGAATTCTGCGATCGTTCGACGGTAGCGACTACTGTTCTTCAATTACCCAAATGTTGCGAAAGACGTTTGGGTTACTGTGATTTTGAAAGTAAATGGGTCCAGTTGGAACTTCCGGTCGTGGCCCTTTGGGACCGCCACCGGTGCCACCAGTGACTTCAACATCGTCATGAATTTTGACGCCATTTTGGTGAACTGTCATTCGAGCGTTGGAGATTTTTTCTTCGTCGTCAAAACGGGCAGCCGCAAATTTGAGATCGAATGTTTGCCAACTCAACGGCGGCAAGCACACATTGACGTCGGCGGCGCGAAGACCGTAGATCCCGCCACACCAAGTATTAGGCTTCTTTTGAACGTTGTCTTCCTCCCAACGGTCAGGCGCAAAATCGACTCCGAACGTATCGCAGACTTGAAGTTCGTACGCTCCCAATGCGAACACGCCGCTATTTCCGCGCCAGGGATGAGCGAGTGGCAGCTCCGGCTTGAAAGGAAACAACGTTTCGAAATGAAGCTGAAAATCCTGGTAGTCTGACTTTTTCGTTTTGGCTCCCGCCTGTAGCAAGCCGTCTTTCATTTTGCCGTGGGCCCATTGTTTCATGTCAGTGCCGTCAAACAGGACGATTGCGTTTTCAGGCGGCGACTTAAAATCCAATTTCGCTGATCGATCTACTTTCTTAAATCCAACGAGACGCGATTGAATGTTCTTGGGCTCAACCCACTCGTGCTCAATCGCTTCACCGTCCCATCCCGCGCCGGGCAAGCCACCTTGATAAATCGAAAGAAACGACCTTCGGCAGGAACGACTTGAATCGCTTTGCCGTCTTTCAAATACTCACCCAAAAACTCAAACGCGGGCGACTCCTTGGCCGCGACTTTTGCGTCTGTCCATGTT
>CAYMFZ010000634.1:2653-3392 GCA_964389585.1 uncultured Pirellulaceae bacterium
GCTTCCTTCTGAATTGTTTTTTGCAAACCGTTGTCTTGCACCATCGAACACGCGGTCACGAGTGCATCCGAGCATAAAAGCCCAAATAACATTACTACGAATGAAGTTCGATTTAACATGCGATGTGATCGTTCTGGAGCAGGCTCGATGATAGATTTGACGCACCTGGAATATAACAGATTTAACGAGACTAGACTTTGGTTACATTCTGCAACTTCTTGCCATTCTTTAACTCCTATGTAAGCTTGCCTTCAAGAATCCGCACTTCTTCATCTGCAATTCACTTTGCGCCAGTTTTTTTGAAAGTCGACTATCGTGAAACCTAAGACTGTAAATCTCTCCCAAAGAAACTGCTTGACGGCATTTGGGCGAAGGATGTTTGTTTTCTTGCTGCTTACAGTCGTCGTTTCAGTTTCTTTCGCATCGCTGGCGGCTTCTGCAGCAACGATGGAGTTGCCTCAAGAACCAACCGTTAAGAAAAAGCCCAACGTCTTGTTCATCGCCATCGACGACTTAAAGCCAATCCTTGGTTGCTATGGAAACGATTTCGCACTCACTCCAACGATCGACCAGTTCGCATCTCAAGGCACGGTCTTTCGTAATGCCCACTGTCAATTTCCAGTTTGCGGAGGCAGCCGCGCAAGTCTTATGACGGGACTGCGACCCGAAGCCGTCGGCGTGATGGATTTGAAGACCAGCATGAGAGCCAAGAATCGCGACGTCGTGACGATTCCACAGC
>CAYMFZ010000635.1:0-2219 GCA_964389585.1 uncultured Pirellulaceae bacterium
GGTTTGACTTCTGGGGTGTCGACTTCGGTGGACTCAAACTTACTGTCCGCACCGTAAGAATTCAGAATCATCGCTTTCATTTGTCTCTCCTTGATTTGTTGTCTTAGAGTCAATTTCAAATTCAATTTGGTTAGTTCGTAGTACCGCCTTTGGGCGGAAACTAAATGCCTTCCGGCTAAAGCCGGTACTAGAGGGTATTTCAAAACCTGTAGTGGACTTCGCCAGAAGTCCCAGCTGGCGAATCCCACTACGATGATCGCACGATTTTAGGTTTTGAAATGTCCTCTACAAACACTGGTTGTGAAATCGGCTCTTGATTTAGGTTTCTGGTTACAGAATTACTTCTTGATTTTTAGGATTAAAAATGGCTTGGCGGGTGCGTAAGGTTCGTAGTGAAGCCCAAGCTCCATCAACGGCACCGTCTTCTCAACGTCAGCTTTATATCCACCATGACTTGAGGGAAGCCACGCAGAAGCCAACATGTCCGCTTCGCCGGACTCAAGTCTTTTGAAGTTCTGCTCATGGTGCGCATAAGTTCGCTCTACTTCAAACCCCATGTCGCTCAAGACATGAGCCACCAGCGATCCGGCGACTCGGTGAAACGACAGGTCAGTGACGCCCATTGTTAATCTGTTTGACATTGCTTCTTTCGTGCTTGTTGAAAACGTTTACTGATCGTCGATGAATACCCTTTTCACGTGCAGCGTATCGAGGTACTCGCGAATGGCCGTGATCTTGCCACCGCAAACGATCACCAAAAAGTGATACATGTTGTTGTAAACCGTTCCATTGGCTTTCACCGCGTACGATTCCATCTCCAACGCCACGCGATCGCCGTCTGCCGTCCAACCGATTGGCGTCAGCTTCATTCCGTCTGGAAAGCCAGTTTTGACATCCTCGATCAGTCCGCCGATGGCTTGCTTGTCTCGTTCGCCGGACATCGGCAAGCCACCTTCGCGGCCCATGGCATGCCAAACGACGGCTTCGTCGAGTAGCTCAAGAGCCCCCGACTTATCACCGGCCGAAAATCGCTCAAAGAAATCGCCAACGAGTTTCTTGTTCGCATCAGTCATTTTGGATTTCTTGAACGCCTTCAACCAAGCCGTTCCAGTTGCGTTGGTTTTCCATGTCCAACTGCATTTTCTTCTCATCGGCGATCGTGAAACGCTTGATGGCTGGAGTTTTGCTGGTCGCTTGGTATAGCCAGTAAGCTTCCGCCTTGAGCGCTTCGTCGATTGGCTTGTCGATGGATTCGTAAACCGTTTGCTTGCAAGCGTTGATTGATTCGGCTGGGAAAGTCGCGATGCGTTTTGCCAACTCGTCAATGTACGGGCCGATTTCGTCGGCTTCAAAAACCTTGTTGACCGTGCCGTAGGCTTCGGCTTCGTCGGCCGTGAAATCGCGAGCGCTCAAGATGACTTCCAATGCACGCCCAAGACCTGTTTGACGAGCCATGCGCGATGCTCCGCCGCCACAGGGAAGGATGCCCATGCCGACTTCCATCTGCATAAACTTGAATTTGTCTCGCACTGCGAATCGCATGTCGCAAGCCAACGCAAACTCATGACCGCCGCCACGAGCAAAACCTTCCAGCTTTGCGATGGTCGCTTGCGGAAGTCGGCTGACTCGTTCAAGCAAAGATTGCAAGTCCAGCAATTGAGCTTCCTCGCGCGAAACGGCCTCGGTCGACATGTCTTTCAGCAAGTTTGTATCGTAGTGACAAACCCAGATTTCTGGATGAGCCGAATCGAAGACAACGACTTTGACATCGCGATCGCGTTCAAGCCGCAAACAAAGCGTGTTCAAATCCGCTAACATTTCTGGCCCTTGCAGATTGACGGGCGGGAAGTCGATCGTGACCGTCAACACACCATCTCTGTTTACGCAAGTGAATGTTTTGAAGCCTTCGTATGACATTTGTATTTCCTGCTGGGTTTGTTTGTAATCGTTTTAAGAAAATTGACAAAGAAGCGGATAGGGTCCCAATACTGATTCAGCGCATCTCGCCTTTGATTCCAGCTCTCATCGGTCTTAGTCGCGTCGCGACAATGTCGCTCAGCTTTCCAAGCTGTTAGCCGTGCGTCTGAGATATCTTTCTTCCTTGTAAAACTGCTGAGTCGATTAAGCAAACTCATCCGAACGCTTACGATTCGAAGAATCGAGCGACAATGAGCGAGACGCTCGATGTAATCGGTACTGTAAATTCGTAGGTCCAAGTG
>CAYMFZ010000635.1:2229-3380 GCA_964389585.1 uncultured Pirellulaceae bacterium
ATGAACCATGATGGCCCAGGTTCGGGATTCGTTGACAATTCCGCCCCAGATTTTCCGCGCTCCCCAGGCTCTTCCGTACGCTGCTTTGTTTTGAAAACCAATCAGAAACGCGACCGCAGTACAGACTAGCGCAAGCGGAGTCCAAGGGATTTGCAACCAATGCAGTCCCAACAACTCGTACAGCGCAGTCATCAAAATCGCGAGCACAAGAAACACCAACGTTTCATGCAGCGTCCATATCACGACCTCTTTGACTGTGTATTTACAATTCGTGTACATTTCAATCCAACGACAATAGCCATCGCCCGTTAGCCATCGCCCGTTGAAGTCGCTCCCAAGAATTTGCGAAGCCAGCCAAATGATTCTTGAAGACAACTTATTGTGTTGACTGAACCTCGTGCGATACTAAGAGGTATCGACATTGGTCACAAGAACGCACAATTTGGACACGTAGGCACAGAATGGGAACCAAGGCAAATGCGCGGCATAACATTTATGATGACATTGCCTGCCCGGTCGAAGCAACGCTCGAGTTGATCGGTGGCAAATGGAAGGGCATCATCCTCTACCACTTGCTGGACGGGAAACTTCGTTTCAGTGAATTGAAACGTTTGATACCTTGTGTGACGCAGAGGATGATGACAAAGCAACTGCGCGAGTTGGAAGCGGATGGTTTGGTGACTCGAACGGTGTATGCCGAGGTGCCACCCCGCGTCGAGTACGAGCTAACGAAAGTTGGCAAGACGCTCAAGCCAATTCTGCAATCACTAAAAAAATGGGGCTCAGGCCACGCGGTCAAACTGATTGCAGCCCGAGGCGAATGAAGTTCCACCCAGGTTTGAAATCGGCAGGGTCACTGTTGGGGAATCGGTCTCACAGTGGCGAAGCCGCCCTCCCAACATCCGCAGAAAGAAATTCATGTCCGCCGTTGACCGGTTTCAAAAGCGGTTTCAAAAGCGACTTGGAACCATTGACTCGGATCTTTCAGGTTGAAGAAAGTGATACCAGCGGCACATTGTGAGCGAACGGCCCAGTGGAGCACCGCCCCGCATTAGTACGCATCAAGTCAAAGAAAAAACGCATTGCCCCAAATTTGCTTGGAGGGGCAATGCGTTTCAGTGGACGATATTGGACTTGAACCAACGACCTCC
>CAYMFZ010000636.1:0-3375 GCA_964389585.1 uncultured Pirellulaceae bacterium
CGAAATCTTCCGTGCTTCTATGTTGAGGTTGGGCGTACGGCGAACCTGCCGAAATCGAACCAGTCTCGGGAAAGTCAGCACTTGGCTGAACTCTGTATGGATTCTCAGCTTGAACAGGTGGCTGACCTTCTGGCATTGGAATGGGTACGACATTCTGGCAATTCGGGCAACGAGCTGCTTTTCCAGCGGTTTCATCTGCAGTTCTTAGAACCGTTCCGCAATTGCCACATTCGAATTCAATTGACATTCCAACCTCTCGGGTAACATCGAATCACTACGCGCTGAACTCACTTGCCGGCAATCATATCAGCCTTGGCATCAAATCAATTTACCAACAGCGACTCTCGACCACCTTGCGTCTCAACCACCTTGCCGATGACCGACGTATTTCCAAAACCCTCATTTCTAAGGAACTTCAGAACCGTTTCTAACTGAGACTCCGAAATGCCAAACAACAGACCACCGCTAGTTTGGGGATCAAATAGACTCGCGTATCTTTTGTCATTCGCATCAATCTTCAATTGAACTTTCTCGGCAACAAATCGATTGTCTGGCGCCAGCGTGCTTTCGATTCCTGATTCAACCAACTCCTGACAACCTGGCAACAATCGAATGTCGTTCATTTGGATTTCGGCTGACATGCCACTTGCCTTTAACATTTCGGCCAAATGTCCCGCCAACCCGAAACCCGTCACGTCCGTGATTCCAGATACGTTGAACTCTTGAATCAATCGAAGCGCGATGTAGTTGCTCTGCAACATTGTGTCGACCAAATCTGCGTAGTGAGCCCCTTTCAGTTTGCCTTGCATTAGCGCCGCGAGCAGTACGCCGGTCCCCAATGGCTTGGTTGAAACCAAAACATCACCCGTTTGCAACATTCCTTTTGTCTTGGGGTCGCTCAACTGTCTACCAAGCACCGTAAATCCAATCGTGATACGGGGACCTTCTATCGAGTGTCCACCCACGATCGTTGCCTTCATCTTCTTGAGTTCCTCGACGCTACCCGCCATCAATTCGCGCATCACTTGAAGCTGTGCTCTCGGATGCCCCAGCGGCAATTGAACAATCGCCAATGCGGCGGTTGGCTGGGCGCCCATCACGCAACAATCACTGGCGGAATTAAGCAAAGCAATTCGTCCCACGAGGTAAGGATCATCCATCGGACTGGCAAAAAAGTCCGTCGTTACCGACACTCGATTGTCATGCGTTTTCACAACGGCTGCGTCATCAGGATTCTTCAACCCAATCACAACGTCTTCGTGGGCGGGAACCTCAAGTTCATCAAGGACCTGGCTAAGAAGCTGACTTCCAATTTTTCCACCACAACCAAGACAACGCATCACATCCTCTTGAGTCGGGGCAGGGGATTGGGCGATCATATCCATCGGTTCGTAGTCTTGATACATCTTCATGAACTTCACGTCGATGCGATTTTTCATCCACCAGCCGAACCCATTATGAATACTCTTTCCCTTGAACTCCGCAATTGATTTCCCATCCGCGGTATTGATCAGTTTCAAAAAGTCTTTTTGCGGAACGTAGTCTCGTAGCTTTCTTTTCCAAAGCAGCCTGCGAATGTTGTCCCAAAGGATTGGTCCTTGCCGCACGGCGAACACACCAGCTTTCAATAAGTCTGCTCCAACCATTGTCCCCGTATCACCAACAGCGAAAATCTGATCATTGGTCATTGTCTGCAACGTCGATCGCGTCGACAGAAAACCTCGATCATCATTTTCCAAGCCGAGCTTACGCAACAATGGCGGTGCGACAGCGCTCGTCGCCCAAATGACTAAACCAGCCTCGACCGACTCGCCGTTTTGCAAAGTCAAATCACTAGCGTTAATCGCTTTGACTCGTGATCCGGTCACACATTTGATATTCCGGCGTTCAAATTCAGCTTCGATCTTTTCGCGAGTAGAATCTAGCAAGCCTGCCCCGACGCGATCGCCTCCAGTCAGCAGCGCAATCTCATACTCATGTTGCGGATCAAGACTGAGACTTTGCGGATTGGACTTCAAGCGTTGATCCAGACATAACGCAATTTCGATACTTCCGATACCGCCACCGACAACGACAATCTTCAGCGGTTCGGACTTCGCCGACGCATTCCTGTTCGACGATTTCGTTTGCGCCGTCGAAATCTGTTTATCAAGTCGCTGCAAAAACGTCTGCATTGGCTTAACGGCAACGAGCGGATTCTCATCAGCCAATTCAACTCCGCGAAACGTTGGCACTGACCCAATTCCAATCGAAAGCGCATCAAACGCAAGTGACGGTCGATTTCGAAAAACCAATCGTTGCTCATCGTGATCAATCCCAGTGACTTCATCGATCAGTAGCCTTGCTCCAGCGGAAGCACACAGCCGTACCAGGTCGATTTCCATCGCTTCGACAGGATATTGACCAGCGAGTACTCCCGGCAGCATTCCAGAGTAAGTTGAGACAGGGAAATTGGAGACGCAAACAAGCTGCGCGTTGTCCAACGGCTTCATTTTCCAGTTTCGCAGCACATGGGCATTGGTGTGACCGACACCCAAGAGTACAACCGTATTTCTACCAAGTTTTTTTTGCATTCAATCGCGCAGACACTGTCAAGTAACATAGAAGTCTTCACCGCTGGAGCGTTGAACTCAAACCGTGATAACATTTTCTCGAAAGTCTGACTCGATCGTATTCCATCATTTCGATCGGCTCAAACTGAATATTCAAATTAACTTGTTCGGACCAAGTTCAACAGTGGAGCCAACCAAATGAGTATTCAAAATGCTCCGCCGCTGGGCGATGAAAGATCCGATCAGCTACCGTCAACTCGAAGTATCAATTTGGCTGGCCACATTTTTGATCCACTACTGATTTTCTTTTGTTTCGCGTTATACGCGGGACAGCTCCCACCGGACGTCAATGAATCACACTACCTCACCAAGGCAAAACACTTCTGGGATACCGATTGGTGTCCCGGCGACATCTTCTTAAGCTCGTCATTTTCTCATTGGCTATTTTACGTTTCCACTGGCTGGCTGACCAAATTTCTTTCTCTGTCGGCAGTCGCTTGGATTGGTCGCGTCTTCACATGGGCGTTGCTCGCTTACGCATGGCGCCGGCTGAACTGGATCGTATTTGGGCTGCGATGGGTTTCAGTTTTCACTGCACTTACGTTCTTGTTGATTAACGATCGTTTTCATCTCGCGGGCGAGTGGGTGGTGGGCGGATTTGAAGCCAAAGGGATCGCTTACTTTTTCGTTTTACTCGCGCTCGGAAACTTGCTTAAGCATGACTGGAAATGGGTGTGGCCATCTCTGGGTGCTGCCGCTGCGTTTCATGTACTTGTTGGCGGCTGGGCAATGCTTGCCACAATGTTCGCTTCCATCGCGGTGG
>CAYMFZ010000637.1:0-3373 GCA_964389585.1 uncultured Pirellulaceae bacterium
AACTTGTTGCACTGCGGGTAAGAGCATTCCAATAAGAATTCCGATGATCGCAATCACGACTAACAGTTCGACCAAAGTAAATCCGTCGACGCGATTCCTTGTTGGCTTGCTAAATGGTTTGCTAAATGGTTTGCGCAAAGATTTCGCGCACGAATGAAATGAACCCACGAGGGTCTCCTGTTCCAGCATTAAAGATGAAGCCCGTTTGTCTGGTGACACTGACGGCGCTTCCGAGCGTGGCTGGCTGAGAGGGCGAAAAATCGCCTGGTGGCTTGCTGGGTTCTCGGAAATGAGTAAATTGAGGATGAATCTTAATTGAGATTCATTCTCAATAGCAGATTTTAGTGTGCTTTCTATGGCTTACAACCTCCGTTCCGCCGTCTGAGCCGTTTTTTCAGTTGAAAAATCTATGAACCAGTCAAAATCTGATCTGAAGCCAGAGGAGCCGACGGGCGGTGAGCAATCGCAAGAAGGAAAGGTTCCAGATTCGCTGCCAATCCAAAGTATTCAATCGGATAGTCTGCCAAAGATTATCAGCTTCGACTCATTGGCTCGTTGCGGCGAGGAGATTTGGATTGAGAACAACGGTCAGATCTATCGCTTGCGTCGAACCAAGCAAGGCAAGTTGATTTTGACGAAATAGTTGGTTCCGACTTTTAGCAAATTGCAAATTCTTTTGCGGATTCTTCTCTGCTCTTCCGAGCCGACGACAAATCATCTCCGAGAAACGTTCATTCAAGTGTGACAAAACATTTGAGTTGAGACGGAGAAAATTTGAACAATAAAAAATTTCTAAAGTTCTCGCAAAGTTGAGTTTGCGATATCGCTCCCTGCAAAGGCGCAGAGAATTGAGGTAGGGAAAGAAACTTTCTCAATTTCTATTTTCAATTTTACGTCGTCCACTTAGCAACATTGCGGAGAACCTAGTGAGTAAGAAAAGATTATTGTCATTGGCGTGCAAGGCGTGTTTCGTTTTTGCTTTAATTCCATTGTCCCAAGTTCAAGCCTCCGATCACATCGATGCGCCGTCGATTTTGATCGATGGCCGCATGGATATTAGTGACTCATACATTTTTCAATCGCCGTCAAATCCAGACAACACGGTGATGGCGATGACGGTTAACCCGTTGGCGGGATTGTTGAGTCCAACCACTTTCAATCCAAACGTGGCCTATGATTTTTGCATCGATCGAAATTCGAATTCTGCACCAGATTTGACGATCCGTGTCCGGTTCTCTGGTATCAATCGTTTTACTGGTAAGCAATCGGTAGTGGTTCGATACCTGTACGGCGACAACGATGTGGTTGCCGCTGTGGGGACGACCGGTCAAGACATCCCGCTTCGCGGTGGCGGTTTGATTCGCTGCGACACATTCGACGATCCGTTCTTTTTTGACCTGATCGGTTTTCAAAACGGGTTTGATTTTACGGGTATGGACTACTTCGAGGGCTTTAATGTTTCTGGCATTGTGATTGAGTTTCCACGTAATCGTGTTGGAGGTCGCAATGTCGGTCTCGTCGCCAAGACGCTTCGAAATGGTTTTCAACAAGATCGAGTTGGTCGCCCGGCGATCAACACAGTTCTTATCCCTGGCAACAGAAAGAATGCATTCAACGAAGCCAAACCTGAAAATGATTTCGTCGTTTATGGTCAGGACGTTGAAGATGCGATCACGTCGTTGTCGGGTGATCGAGACTACGCGCAGATGATCACTGCAGTTTTGCTTCCGGATGTTTTGACTTTTGATCAAACAAGCGATGCAAGTTTCCTTAACGGCAGGAAACTTGCGGATGATGTGATTGATATTGAGTTGGGTGTTTTGACCAACGGTGGCGTGACGACAGACATGGTCGACGCGAATGATAAACCGTTTCTAAACGTTTTTCCTTATCTCGCAGCACCGCACTAACTCTGAATTTCCATCGCTGCACAACCCTTGTGTTGTGCAGCTTTTTTTGAGTATCGAAAATCTGGCCGCTCGCGTCTGGCAAATGATTTCTTAACCAAGTCATCAGAACTTGGCGTCCAACTAATTCAATGAATGGTCAAATGGCATACAAGCAATCACCCATCGTTCGTTTTGTTATCTACAAATTGGCTTTGGTTTTACTTTTTACTTCCTATGCGCTTCCGTCCTATGCTTTGGCAACGCCCCAGCAAAAATCGGATGCGGATTTGTTGAAGCTTTCAAAAACGATTCAAGCCGAGATTTCAACTGATACGGATCAGTTTGGAATGATACCTACGCACGAAGCCATTGCGCAAATGAAGGCTCGGATTGAAAAAAATCCGGTTGACTACTTGAGCATGACAATTCTTGGTCAATTGCAAATGCGTGATGCCAAGGAAAACGACGACCACACGAGCTATGTAAAGGCAGAGAATAGTTTTCGAAACTCGATCAAGATCTTCGAAGATTCCAAAGCCGCACAAGTTCACTTGATCGCCGCTCTGCAAGCTCAGCACAAATTCAAAGAGGCGTTGGATCAGTCCGAACAGGCGTTGAAGATCGTACCGGGAAATCTGGTCGCACTTGCAGCCAAAGGTGACGCGCTTTTGGAATTAGGAAATATTGATGATGCAGACAAAATTTTCCAAGAGGTCGCAGAAAAGATTGAGACTCCTGGAGTTCTAGCCCGAAACGCGCGAGTCGCTGAATTGCAAGGCAAAACGGAAGCAGCTATCTCGCTGATTAAAAAAGCAAGAGAGCAGTCAATTTCACTTGCCGAAAAGAAAACCACCTCGGCGTGGTATGACTTCCGATTGGGATATCTTTATCTCAATAAAGGTGACCACGATTTAGCCAAGAAAGCTTTTGAAAGGGCGATTGAGAATAATCCAGCCGGAACACGCTCACTCGACGGACTTGCAAAGGTTTACGTCGCTGAATCGAATTTCCAAAAAGCGGTCGAACTGTTTGAAAAGTCTCTTTCGATGGAGCTGGCGCCGCCAACCATCGCCGAGTATGGCGATCTTCTTCAATTGATGGGCAAACCCAACGAAGCGAAAACCCAATGGGATCTCGCTGAAAAGTTGATGGCCGAAGAAGCAAAGACCACCGGCGTCGCACACTATCGTGAACGCGCGTTGTTCTTGCTCAAGCACGATCGCGAATTGAAGCTTGCATTGGCTCTTGCGCAAAAAGACATAGTCAATCGTCAAGACGTCTACAGCTTCGATACGTTGGCGTGGGCTTTTTATAAGAATGAAGAGTTCGAAAAAGCATTCACTTGCTCAGAAAAAGCTTTGGCGTCAGGCGTGGAAGATGCTGGGCTGTTCTTTCGAATGGGAATGGTCGCGGCAAAATCAGGAAACGAGAAAGCGGCTGTCGAGCGTTTAGAAAAGAGCTTATCGATCAATCCCAGTTTTGAT
>CAYMFZ010000638.1:0-3372 GCA_964389585.1 uncultured Pirellulaceae bacterium
GTCGTTAATTGTTCGCCGTCCACATTCATGGCTTCATTGATGCCATCGGTATACATCACAACGATGTCACCCTGCTCGAGCTCAACTTCGACGGCCTCGTATTCATAATCTTCCATAATGCCCAGTGGCAAACCGGATTCTTCGATCGCAAGTTGAGTGATCTCGCCGTTTACTCCTCGTCGAACGATTGGCGGCATATGACCCGCGTTGACGATCGTCATTTTGTTTGTTTTCAGATCCAGCAGACCAAGTACAAGCGTAACAAAGCGGTCGATGTTCATACCCGACAAGCTGTTGTTCATTTTCGAAGTCGCCTCGATCGCAGTTTTCGAGGTCGCCAGTGCAAACCGCGATTCCGCTGAGACTTTTGCCATCAAGAGCGCCGCAGCAATTCCGTGTCCGACAACGTCGGCAACAATGATACCGAGACGATTGTCATCCAATCGAACGTAATCAAAGTAATCTCCGCCAACTTGTTGCATTGGTTTGTAGTAGGAGAAAAAGTCGAATTGATCGGTTGAAGGCGAACGTTGTGGAAGGAATCGTTGTTGAATCTCGTGGGCCAGTTTGAGATCAGTTTGCAAATTCTGAGCTCGTTTCGAATCTTCAAACAGGTCACTTTTTTGAATCGCCAAACTGGCCTGCATGGCTACCGTTACCAACGTTTCCAAATCTTCCTCTTTGAAAGCGATTGATTGTTTCAGAGTATCGAGTTGAATGACGCCAATTGACTCACCTTTGCTATTGATCAAAGGCGCGCACATGATGGATCGAATTCGAAAGTCGACGATGCTCTGACTCATGTCGAATCGGTCATCCGTCGCAGCGTCGCTACTGATGATTGGACGCTGAGTGTTCATCACTTGCCGGACAATCGTACGGCTGATTCGAATCATTTCTTCGTCACCAGGCCGCCGCGTCTTAACTCCCAACGGCTCAAGGCGGTCGTCTTCAGTCTTGAGAATGACAAACCCACGATCCGCTTCGGTGAATAGCTCAAATAGAAAATTAAGAATTTGTTCCAGAACCTCATCGCGTTCGACCAGTTCGCTCAACGCATGGGTGATTTTGGTTAAAGCGAGAAGTTTTTCCTCTGCCGTCACGTGGTTGTTTGTGCGAGTGTGATGCGACGGAATGTCAAACTGAGACATGACGCTCGCAGACACAGAATCTTCGTAGTCTTCAAGAAGAACGGAACTGGTTGACAGTCTTTTTTTCGCCTTGGATTCGGTTTCGAGCGTTGGACGGGATTGGTAGTTGTTGGAAGAATCATTGGACAACGAAAAGACCAAGGTTACTTCACAGATTCGAATTTCAGATTGGTCATAGAGTTTCGCACCCTGATGAATCTGCTGATTGTTAAGATAGGTCCCGTTTCGACTGTTTAGGTCTTGCACATAATACTGCCCACCCTCGAAAGTGACTTGGGCGTGATGGCGACTGACCGACCCATCGTCGATGTGGACATCGCAATCAGGGTGTCGACCAATGATGACTGGCTCTTTGCCAAGCTCGAATTGCTTTTTGACAACGGATTGATCGTTTGAATTGAGCGTTGCCATAAAACGAGCACAAAGAAAATGGTTCAGTTGAGACGAAGACCATTGTAATTTTCATGCTTACGTCAGGTCAACTTAACCAACATAGCATGATTGGTTTTCCGCAACCGTTTTTTAGTCCACGCTTCCCCAATTTCGAGCCAGTTTCTTGAGAATTGAACTGCTGGTCATCGTAGAGGGCGAATTCATGAGTCTGAAATAAAAAAGGCCGTGGTATTTTACCACGGCCTCAAATATCAGTTTAAAAACGTTTTGAGCGACTAAGCAAACTCGTCGAACATTCGACTAACTGCCGCATCTAGTTTCTCCGAAGAGTCATAAGTGCCTTCTGCGATTTGGGCGCGAATGTCGGCGACTCGATCAGCTCGAATGTCGGTGTTCGTTGCCGACGTGCTGATCATTTGAGCTTCGGCCGAAATTTCGAGCTGATCAACTGGGACTGTGTTGGCTGTATCAGCAGCGCCAGTTGTGTTTTGAGTCTGCAAGTTAACTGCAGATGATGTTTGAATATTCGATGTTGGTCTAATTTGCATATTGTTCTCCCCGTAACGGGTCAGTGGTTTGAACGTTCAATTTGAACAGCAAACCATGTTTGTTGATTTTGCACAATTCCATTTGAAAATTTGCGTTTCACCAACGAAGTTCAAAAATGTCACTCTCGATTATCTTGGACGTGACGGGTCTTTAAATTCGTTTGCCTGATTCGCAAAAGATCTCTCAAGGCTGCATCCCTTGTCGTAGAACGTGCCATCCGTAACTGGAGTTAGACAACGCAAGCATGTTGAAAGCTTGATTCTTATCGACTTGAAATGCTAGCAATCTTTTGATGATCTTTATTTGTTTGTTTCGTGACGCTGGCGAAGTGCCAAACGCCTGTTCGGTTTTTAAGGTTTGAGTTACCGAACATTGTTAATTCGATAACCGTGTTTCAACATTGGATTTCAAATTTGAAATTCAGCCAAAACGTTTTTGCCAATCGTGTTTATTGCTCTAATGACTTGGGCGAACTGAGTTTTTCCAAGTTTTTCTTCAGCGAACAATTGACTCGCCAGTGATACGTGCTTCGTAAAAAAGTAGTTCGGAAGATTCCAGAAATCTTTGATTCGGTGCATGCACATTTGAAGGCGGCGGAGTATAGAGAACTGGTCATAGGTATGACAAGCTCAACTGTTGGCGACTATTTGCTTGCATTGACCGCTTCAAATTCGATTCAATTAGGTTTGGGATATAAGAAGCCAAAATCTCCCAGTAGTGCCAGCAGAACGGAGATTGAGAAAACTGGTGAACCAAATTTCAGCGAACTACGTTATAACCCAAACATCGCCGGTAACGATTACTGGCTTCGCCGTGCAGGGATTGCGATTCTTTACTTCGCCCTGGAACTATCATGGCCAATCGCATTTACGAAGCTCCCCAGCTCAATCTTTCTCGCAACAAGTTCGAGAAGCCTCTTTTTGTCGACATGGAAGCCTTCTTCGATTTCAGTTTTTGGATCTCCGAAGAGCTTTTGGATCTCGAATCCCAATTCATGCCAAAGCATGAGCCTCGTCTTCAAACCGCAATGGCGACGACTTCTACGCTTGTTTAAAAATGCAAGCCGAACGAAAAAAGGCTTGCCTCAAGCCGAGACAAGCCTTTGAAATTTTGATTCGCTACGGTGATCGCTACGGCTGCCGCAACGTTAGCGTCGATTGAACTCAATTCGACGTCGGCCCAATTGCTGCTGCAAACGTTGCACGATGCTGCTGTGCATCTGGCTCACGCGGCTTTCACTGAGGTCAAGCGTCGCACCGAACTCTTTCATCGTCAATTA
>CAYMFZ010000639.1:0-3368 GCA_964389585.1 uncultured Pirellulaceae bacterium
ATGAGTGCAATTCAAAAGGGCATCGCCAAAAGCACCGACAGTGTGATCAGTGAAAACGCTGTTGTAATTACGACGGTACTCGCGGCGAGGTCGGCATCGGAATCTAGTTGATCCGCCAGAACGTAACTCGAGACAGCGGTCGGCACGGCACACATGATGAGGATCACCGTCAGCTCGATTCCCTCAAGCCCCATCGAGCGACCGATTATCCAGCCGATGACTGGACAGAGCACATTTTTCAAAATGGTCGCAACCATCGACTCTGCCCAATGACCTCGAACTGAAATCGAAGCCAACTGGCTTCCGATTCCGATCAACGCCATTGGAAATGCCGACGCGCCGACGACTTCGCAAGTCCGCTCGATTGCGGTTGGCAACTTCCAACCAAGCCATGAAACGCTGATGCCCGCGACGCAGGCGAGGAGCAGTGGATTGGTCACGACGTTGACGGCAATTGACTTCCATGAGAACGCGGCTTCTGATCGCTTGTTGAAAATTTCTAGCACAAGCACTGACCCGATGTTGTAGAAAATCACGACGGGCGTCAACGCGACGAGCACCGCGGATTGCAACTGGGATTGTTGTTCAGCCGGAAGGTCAAACGTTGTGAACAGCACCAACGGCAAACCCATGAATGCGAGGTTGCCGCGGAAACCGGCCTGGATTAACGCGCCGCGGGAACTGTGTTGGGTTTTCAAAATCGTTGCAACCAGCCAACTGATCAGGGCGGTGATGACCGAAGCACCAAACAGCGTTGCCATAAACTGATTCGCCAACCCGGTTCCTGTCGGCGCTCCGCCAAGCTTGTAAAACAGAAACATTGGCAGTGCGAAAAAATACGCGAAACGGTTGAAGGCTTGTGTGGTTTCCTCTGTCAGCCATTTTCGTTTTCGCAGGACAATTCCCAACGCAATGACGGCGAAGATGGGAACGAGGCTGTTGAGAATTTGCATTTGATTTGCAGTTGGGCTGGTCGAATCGCAGCTTGGTTTGATCGTCGCTATAACGCAGACGTTTTAATTAAGAGCCTATTCTAAAACCAAGAGGTTATTCAACAGTGAGCCCAAGGTGATAAACTTGGTTCAGGACAATCAGCGAAACAAGCTACCCGTTCGGCTGGCCCGAGGCCAGCTCCAAAGGCTCACAAGGATTGGGATAGGCTTCTTGCGCCCGAGGCCTTACGGCCAGCGGCTCACGAAATTTCAAATCTAAAATTTGAAATTTGCTCCCTCATTCCAAATTCTTAAGCAGAATTATTACGTTAACAGCAGGATCGTCTTTCGCAATTCAGCAACCAAGAACGCGGAACCGGTGATGCAGACGAGTTGATCATCTTTTAAGTCGCGAGTGGCAAGCTGCCAAGCCGATTCTGGATCCGACTCAGTTGTAAGTTCCGCCGCCGCAAGTGAATTGGCTCGGAGTTCGAGCTGAATCTCGGTCGCGATTGAAAGCAAATCCGATTCAGATTTACCGCGCGGATTGTCTTGATATTGAGTCAGAATGATTTGATCAAAGCTGGCAACCAAAGGAGTAAGCATTCCTGTCGCATCTTTATCGCGACTGGTCGCCAAAATCAAAGTTCGTTTCGACGACGACTTCCACTCAGGCAAATCCTCGGTCAACGCACTGACCAACGCATTGATTGACGCAACGTTGTGCGCCATGTCGATGATCACCGTTGGCTTCCGCGAAACGACTTCAGCGCGGCCCGAAAGACTTGCTCGCGACAACCCAGTCCGAATCGCGTCGTTTTCAATTTTCCAATCACGTGCGTTGAGCGTTTGAATCGCGGCGACTGCGATTGCTGCATTCGTACGTTGATGATGGCCAATAATGTTCAATTCGAGTCTGTCGACGCTGAAGCGATGAGAGGATTTGGATTCACTGGCTTCGCCAATAGATTCAAAGCATCCGACGCAATCGAATGGACGATCGGACCCGCAAGTAGATTCGACGATCTCGAAATCATCGTCGAGCACAAACAAAGGCGACTTGTGGGAGGCGGCGACTTCCGCAATCACTTTGGCGGCCTTGGGATCGACTGATCCACTGACGACCGGAATAGTCGGCTTGATAATTCCAGCTTTTTCAAACGCGATTTTGTCGACGGTTGAACCGAGTTGCCGAGTGTGATCGAGACTGATGTTGGTGATGACGCTCGTGATCGGCTGACAGACATTCGTTGAATCGAGTCTGCCCCCCAGTCCGACTTCCAGCACAATCGCGTCGCAATTTTGATTGGCGAAAAACAAGAATGCTGCTGTGGTGGTGATCTCGAAAAAAGTCAGATGTCGGTATCCGTTCTTGTCGGCTTCTTGATCCATCTCGTCGACCACAGGCCAGATCTGCCGCAAAGTCTCAATGAGATGGTCGTCAGAAATTTGGACTCCATCCACCACCATTCGCTGATGAAGCGTCTCAAGGTGCGGCGAAGTGTAGACTCCCGTCTTCCTACCCGAGGCCGATAAGATTTGGCCGATCATCGTCGAGACGGACCCCTTACCCTTGGTGCCCGCAACATGGACGACTGGGTATTTGAGATGCGGATTGTCGAGACGTTTGAGTATCTCCCGCATGTTCCGCAGCTTGAAATGCTTGGGCGAAATACGATCTTGCCGCTCGTAATTGATCCGCCCGTACAGAGCGGCCAAATGTTCTTCGATGGAAAGTGATTCGGGCGAGGGCCGAAGAGATTCGGATTTAAGTTTGTTCATTCGATTGGTCGTCGTTCGTAGCTTCGCCGGCCTCTAGTTGATTTTTCACAGCGAACGTTGTCGTCGGAAGCCCCGAATTCACCAGACATGACGGTTATCGAGGACTCGTTTTAATTTCGACGATCAATTCATAACCGCTGAACGTCATTATTAGAAGGTCGAGGCCGGTTGAACACCATTTTTTCCGTATCTATCATGGTGTTCGCATATATTGGTACTTAAGATACAGGTTGGTCTAGTGGTCATTTCGCTGTATCGGAATTCTTGCGTCTGAAATTGCTTCAACCCATTCTCAAATCGAGAAAGTCGGAGACATTTGGACCATGAAAACACGCATTTAGCCGTTCGATTTGAACTGAGACTTAACCAACGCAAAACGTGAACTATTGAACTGGCAGCGGCGTATATCGAAAGGGTATCCCGCCAAATCCCGCTTTAGTTGCGGCCAGCCCGAAACAAAATCATCCATCATCCATTTAGTGGCGTTATCCAAATGCCACGAAAATCATTCAAATGGGTGCCTTCATTCATACTCATACAATCATCAACGAATATCTAACCGGAGACGCGGTTTAACATGGCTTCTAAACTTTCAAAGGAAGAACCCAATGCCGTCGGGCGATTGGAACAAACCAATCCTGACTACGATCCCAA
>CAYMFZ010000640.1:0-3361 GCA_964389585.1 uncultured Pirellulaceae bacterium
TTCAACCGCTCGGATCAGCGACATGTTTCCGTCACTCACGAGCTGGAAGAAATCTTCGCTGGCCGCAACATGACGCTTGGCAATCGAAACCACCAATCGCAAGTTCGCTTGGACGATTCGGTTTTTAATCTTTACCGCTTCGTCGTAAAGCTTTTCGATCTGATCCATCTCAGACGACTTGGCCTTCGTCGGATCAAGCTTCTCACGTAGCTTCGACGCCTGGTGCTTCAAAAAGTTGTACTTGCGGAACAAGTACTGCTCTTGCTCACGTGTCAACAAAGCGACTTCGTACAACGACGCGAGATAGCGAGGAAGTCCAGCTGGCGGCTTGGTTCGCCGCGTTTTGGTTTCTGGAACCGGCATCTCCGAATGAACAATCTTCTTCTCGGCTGACTTGCGGTGGAACTCTTCGTTGTCCATGAAGTCCAACGGCAAGTCGATGATCAAGTTCGCACGAACTTCGTTGATGACTCGGTAGACAGTCGTCTTCGTGCGGCAATAACGTTTACCGATTGACTCGGCCGTTTTGCCTGCAACAAAGTCCGCATAGATCCGCTCTTTCATCTCAAGATTAAGCGGTCCCGTCTGATCTGGGAAAACCGCGATCGTTGGGTTGTCGGCATCAAATTGCTTGATCGTGTAGCGAATGGTCTCGACACTGCGATCCATATGCTTGGCGATACGACGAGTCACTTCGGCGGGACATCCACCGACTTTTGCAAGACGTCGAGCCCGCTCGATGATTTCGCCTTTGTCAGATTTAGTCAACTGGCTGAAACGCTCGCCACGCTTGACCTTGTCGCGGTTGTTCTTGACGAACTGATCGACGCTCGAATGCAAGAATCCAACTCGGCGACGACCACCATTAAAGATGAACTTGCGACTGACGAGGCCCTGCTGACGCCAGCGTGAAATTGTTTTGGTGGAGACATTGAACATCTTGCTGAGATCTTCAACCGTATGGACGGGCTGCCCGAACTCTTCAGCGTTTACGTTTGCTGAATCGGAGAGGTCTTCAATGAAGCAATGCAGATCGTGTCGCAGATTTTCGCCGCTGATCTTCACGATTGGAGAATTTTCTGGTCGGAAACCGGTGATACGGAAACAGACAAATTCAAAGTTATAATTTCGATCAACCTGAATGTCGCGAAGCAGTTTTTCAGCGCAATCAACTTGCTCAATTTTTTTGTCTCGTGGCGCAAACCGAACTTGCTGATCTCTCAGTTCTCGGATCGAATCACATTTGTAATCGGTGTGCATAATAGCCCTCTCTCTTAACCTTTCGAACACCAGCCACGCGGCCAAGTTTCGAAAGTTCCTAACTTCAGATCCTCCTGATCAAGTAAACCGATTGAACGTCAGTGTTCACACGGTTTTGAATACGGTTCGTTTCGCCGTTAGTTCAATCGCCGTAGCAATTTAACCGTTGGCTTGGGGAACCGATTCACTCGCTTGCGTCCGTTTAGTTGTGCGGTTTTAGACACCCAACAAAACGCTTTCTCGCTAGCACATCTACTGCAATAACTGGCAATAGAAGCATTTATTAGACACTGCAAAAGGTGTTCCAAGTTCGCGCCAAAACCCTTGGTTTTCCCGTTTATCAGGCGTTTTCGGCCTTCAAACGTCAATTTGGACAGTTTCGCCAATGACAATTTGGCTTGGCAAAAATTTAGGATCGAGACGAGTTTGTTCGATTTGAGACGAGTTGTGGTCGATTTTGACCAAACAGTGAGTGGGTATGGTACGCGCTTATCTGTCCTACGTTTGCTTTGTTCAAACAATTAATTCGCTTTAACCGTCGATTTCTTGGAACCCAAAATGCGAAAAACTACACAGCCCGTAATGGTCACAGTATTGAGGCTTGGCGTTTTCTTGATGTTCGTCTGCACTTCAGTAACTGGATTGGTTGCTCAAGAAAAAGTCGATCTAAAAATTGAAACCAAAAAGGGTCAGCAGAATCATGTTTCCTGCGTCCTTTCACACTCCGGCAGTGTGATTGTGAATTCAGAGGAAGAAGACAAAGTTCAATCGCTTCCAATGGATGTCTCTGCCAACTTGAACTATTACCAACTGATCAACGGCACCAACCAGGCTATTCGATACTACGAATCAGCAGGTGCGAAAATCAAAATCCAAAAAGGAACTTCAGCTCCCGGTTTGGACGCTGAGAATCGCTTAGTCGTAGCTCGTGTCAAGTCGGGCGAAGGCGACTTAGTCGAACTGGCTTCGATGACCAACGTCTTGTCTCAACCAGAGCTTGAACTTCTACAAAGCCCCGCCGATCCACTAACTCTTGCCAATGTCTTCAACAAAGAAAGCGTCGAAGAGGGCGATAAGTGGTCTCCTTCCGAGGAAGCGATCGCCAAGATGTTCCGTGTCCACAAGATCACCGAATCCAATGTTCAATTGAAGCTCAAAACAATCGAGAAGGATTCCGCTCGCGTCTATCTCATGGGAACGCTTGTCGCCGACGTTGATGATGTGAACACGAGCATGGAAGTCTCTGGAATCGCAATCATCAACATCAAATCAAATTCGCTTGAGTCACTCAAGCTGGGTGTTCGGCAGACGCGTGCTCCAGGCCAAATCGCTCCCGGTTTCGAAGGCAAAACAAAGATGGAACTAACCATCACTGACAAGTCGACTTCTCAACTGAGCGGTGCCTCGCTCGCGAAACTAACCAAGAATCGCACGATCCGCAAACGCGTTAAGTGGGAATCCTCAGCCAACTTCGTTCTTAACTACGATCCAAACTGGAAGATGATCATGGGCGAAGCGGACGCCGCACTTCTTCGTTACATCGACAAGAATGAATTGCTCGCTCAGTGCAACCTTGTTCAGCTTCCTTCACGTCCGGCCAACAAGCCTTTGACACTTGAAGAGTACAAAAAAGAAGTCGCTAAAATTGTCGCGGCTGATGACAGTGCTCGGCTTGTTCGCGCCGGAAAAGTCCCAATGACTTCCTCAGAGAACACCGCCCTCCAAGTCATTGTTGCCGGTGAAGAGGATGGCTTGCCTGTGAACTGGTTTTACTACCACGTCGGAGGCAAAGATGGTCGCCAAGTCACTTTCGTGTTTACTTTGGCCGAATCTGTATCCGGTCGCGTCAACACAATTGCGACTCGACTCGTCAACGAGTTCGAATTCCGTCCAATGCCAAAAAAGGTTGCCGCAAAGAAGTCAGCCAAATCGAACTCTCGTACTTTGGCTCCAACACGGAAGCGATAGGCGTACTTCATTCGAGTGTTCTGGTAGTGGACGAGGCAGCGCTCATGAGAACTACTAAGTGCCAATCCTCTGCTCGTTGAGATTTCGGAGAAATCAACGACACTGATCGTCGTTGATCACTCCGTGGTCATAA
>CAYMFZ010000641.1:0-233 GCA_964389585.1 uncultured Pirellulaceae bacterium
TTCCTTGGGTGTTTGACATTGAACTGTTATGTAGATAGTCCGTTTTTTAAGTGAGCCGCAACGCGTAAGCGGTCGGGCGCGCCACCTCATGCCACCTCACGCCACATTCAAATGCAATGTTCGCAGGTCTTCCTCGCCAGGCTCTACTGATCCGAGGCTGGCATGTTACGAATCTACTCGCCAACCAAAATGATTGGCGAGCGATTCTTCCGATGCCCACAACACTAAGCCTC
>CAYMFZ010000641.1:243-3359 GCA_964389585.1 uncultured Pirellulaceae bacterium
CGCCAGGATCCACGGGCGTGAAGTTTGCATAAAAAGGCTGGAGCTGCTGAGCCTTAACTCAGGTTTGCATTTGTTAGGATCTGAATCGCTGGAAACGCGAAAAGGGACTGGCTCCGATATCTTAGGTCATCATCTTTTCGTAAGAGCAAACCTTCGGTGCCTGTCCCTTTCTTGGCGCGTCGAGTTCTACGACACGAATCGATTCGCCAACCAAATGATTGACGACTGATTCTAACTATTATTGCCTTCTATGCCTCCGATGGTTCACCAACATTGGCAAGCAACCGAACTTCAACGTATCCGCCTGCAGCCGGCATGGGGCATGACTTCGCAATCTCGCAGGCCGCATCGAAATCAGCAGCTTCCACCAACGAGTACCCACCGACAAGTTCTTTCGACTCAGCGAACGGGCCGTCGGTTACCGTCAGGTCGGGATGCACAACGCGACCTTCGGGAGTCAACGCATCCCCGCCATCAATCAGCCAACCAGCTTTCGCACCGCCTTGGATCCAATCCATCCATCCCTGCAACGACTTTTGCATTTCTTCAGGCGACATCTCACCGTGCGATTGATTATTGCCTTCACGATAAACAAACATAAACTTTGGCATCTTGACTCTCCAATCATGTTGAACTGACTCGGCCGTCACCATCTTAAGTAAAAACCAAATGTCAGCAAATAAATGACGCAAACAATTCACGTCGATGAAAACATGACGAAGTGAAAGCAGAGCAGGGGACATGTTTTTAAAAAATTAATCTGATAGTCGCCAACTGACAGGTGTCAGTCGAGAGAACTGTAAAGTCGCTTTTAAAAAACTGGAGCCTTAAAATATTGCTAAACGAAGTTTAGCGGGTGACTCTTGTCGAGAGCTACCAAGCCGATGAGAGTACTTCTTTTTGGACAAAACGCTACTGAAATTGGGTCTTGTGTGAGTCTTGGAAACTTCCCGCAGAAGTTACCCACGAAAACGCGCAACAGCAAATCATGAAAGTCTTGCTTTTTGAGTTTGCAGTTCTCCTGAGGCGGCGGCTTGAATATTGGCTTGTTCTGTTCTGATGCCATACCATTGAGTCGTCAGAAATAATGAGGACATCATGAATGTTACAAACCTAATTCGATTCTGTGTCGCCTTTACCATTCTAAACTGTGTGCTTGTTTCACATCCAACATTTGGCCAAGACAACTTGAGCGGTGATGTCAAACTTAATCAGCGTGTCGCGCTGATTGAAGAAGAGGTCAGTTTAGCAGCGAAGGCGAGCTACCGGGATTACGCACTTGCTCGCATTGAAGCCTTGGCCCGCGAACACGACTTGGACGCAACACAGTTGGCAAAGCCAAAGATCTTTGCACGAAAAGTTGCCGCCGATCAATTGAAGCAATGCAAACCTTTGATTGTGCAATTTCTGAATAATGAATTTGCAATTGCAGCAAAAGCACATGGGCTTCTCGACTCCGTCGTATCTGTCAATGGAAAAACGATTACGAGCGAAAAATCGAATCGGGCACTTGAGATAGAAATCGACTTGAGAAAGCGATGGATCAGTGCGCACCTGAAGCATCGTGGACATGGGGGTTGGCTAGAAGAATCTAAGCCGGTCGATTTTAGACAATCGGGATGGCAAAGTGCATTCGCAAAGGTGCTTTCGCCATCGCAGCTTTCGAAACATCAACAAACGTTTGAAGAAAATAAGAAAAAGAAACTAGCCGTTGGATCGGTTCGCCTTGCGACGGATTTTAGATTCAGTCCAGAACAGGAAGAACAAGCCCAGGATTTAATCTACAAGTTCATGGAACTTACCAATCAATCAACGGTGCATGATCTTAAGCAGGGACTTCATCGCCAAGCCGGCATGATGAGTAACGTTGGAGATGAATTTCTTTCAGACTCGCAAAGGCTCTTGCTTGACTACGCCGATGGCTCATTGCATCAGTTCAAGTCGAACGACAAAGTCGAAACTGTCGAATCACAAACAGTTGGAGAAGCGATCACAGCGATGGTTCGACAAGAAATCCACTCAATCATTCAAGCTGAACTTCAAGTCGAAATTGACGACTATATTCGCCTTCTCAAACCAACTGACAAGTCCAAAAAACGCTGGACTATTCTTATCAAGGAAATTGCACATCGACGCTGCGAGAGTATTTTCGAGAATTCTAAACCGGCGTTGGCCAGTTTGAAAAACACTCAAGACTTCAATGTCGTTGCTTTTGCATGGAAAGGCGTAAGATATCAAGTTAAAGATCCAGACGAGGACGGGCAATTCGTACAGTTACGTTTTGGTCGGCAACCAAGGGGATTTCGATTGAGCATTGAACTCGGCAGGAAAGCACAAAGTCTTAGTTTCAATCTTAAATCTGATACACCACCAAGGTTAGTGAACAATCGCCGATGGCAGTTAGAACTTTCAAAATTACAGCCCCAGCAGCTCGACCGTTTTGAGACAAAACTTTTTGAACGGAAACAAAAGTCAATCATCGACGGAGTCGTGGCTGCACTTTCAGTTGATCTGATCTTAAGTATTGAGCAAGAAGATTTGCTGCGGAAGCATCTCGTTTCAAACGCAATCTGGCGAATGGAAAACGAATCCAATTTCCTAAATGCGATCAACACGATTAAACAAATTCAGTCATTGGATTTTCTTTCCGAATCCCAACAGTCGCTTTTTCGAATTGCCAAATCCAGACTCAGATAGATTGGATCGCGACGACTGGACCTGAAATTGGGCGGCGATTCGAATCAGCGAATCCTATTCAGAGTAGCGCAGAAAAAGAGCAGGGGCATGCTTTCTCAAGCATGCCCCTGAATTTAGGAAACGATTTGGGCTAATCGCCGCGAGCAAGAAACTTGTTAGAGATCGTTTTGAACGAAATCCGATCTTGTCCCGCTCCGCAAACCCAAACTAAACCTTCTCGTTCGGTTGCCGGGTTCAGGACACTCTTGCCTTCAGCCAAATCCAAGATCTCATCAATCGTCGCGGGAACCATTCGCGTCTCCAAATAAGGGACCACGTCCAGCCCAAGTTCCTCACAGATTTTGGCGGCCTCCGACTTGTCGAGATACGCAAACGCATCGAGGTCAAAGACATTGAAAACGTAGAGGGCATGTTCCTTG
>CAYMFZ010000642.1:0-3359 GCA_964389585.1 uncultured Pirellulaceae bacterium
ACTTGGAATCGTTGATGAGCGAGAACCTCGCGCGGATATCGCTGAACCGACAACCGACTGGACGGAAAAGCCGGCTACACGTGAACCCTCTCGCACCGAACCAAACGCACCACAGAAGCAGTCCCAATCCGATTCTCAAACAACCGAATCGGTCACCCCACAAGTGCCTCATGCATTTGATGAACCATTGACTAAGCCAATCGGCAAACTGGCTGAATCCATCGTCGAGCGATTTCCACTCGGCGACACAACCGTATTGACCTTCGTTGGTTCAGAATCCAATTTGCACATCGATGAAACCTGCGCCAAAATCGCATCAGAATTGGCGGGACGCAAGATCGGCAGGATCCTGCTGGTTGACGCTGACACATCGGCGAAAACTCTTTCTCGGGCCAGTGGCGTTGAATCACAACCAGGACTGGCGGATGTAATCAACAAATCAACGCCGTGGGATTCGACCATCTACGGACGTTCTGCGACTGGGTTGGATTTCTTGGCAGCGGGTACTGATTCAATTCGACATGCGGAATCCGAATCGAGAATGCGGCATTTGGTTGCAGAGCTTAAACAGCACTATCAGTTTATCTGTGTCGCGGCTGGCGATGCCCACAGTCATTCAGCACGGCTTTGGAACGACGTGTCGGACGGCAGTTATCTCTTGGTCAGCATCAAAAATTCCAACGAAACCTATGCGAAATCAGCCGTCACCGAAATGCGAACCTGCGGAGCAAGGTTGCTTGGGTGTGTTGTCACGGACGTCGATTAAGTCGAGAATTGTTGACTTACAGTAGCCAACGTAAAATAGCTAACGCCAACTTCAAAATTGAAGATTGATTCTTAGCTGGCGATGGCAGTACAGCCTTTCAACTTTTTTCTATTCTCATTCGAATTGGAACATCGATGCACGTTCTTGTCACAGGTGGAGCCGGGTACATCGGTAGTCATACCTGCCTTGAGTTGCTCAATGCGGGACACACGGTCTCTGTAATCGACAACCTTAGCAATTCGTCAGAAGAATCACTTCGGCGTGTCAGCACGATAACCGACAAGCCCATCACCTTCTTCCAAGTCGATCTCCTCAACGTTTCTGCGCTGGCTGAAGTTTTTGACGGCCATCAGTTCGACGCTGTGATCCACTTTGCGGCCTTGAAAGCCGTCGGCGAAAGCGTCGCCAAGCCGCTTAGCTATTACCAAAACAACATCAACGGGACTTTGAATTTGTGCGAAGCAATGTCTCAGCACGATATCAAACACCTTGTGTTTAGTTCGAGTGCTACGGTTTACGGTCGGCCCAAAAGCCTTCCACTAAACGAGCTGTCGCCAACGCTGATCAATGAAGTTACCAATCCTTATGGGCGAACCAAATTGATGACGGAGCTAATCCTTAAAGATTGGCAAGTCGCGAACCCAAACGTAAACGTTGCGTTGCTTCGATATTTTAATCCCGTTGGAGCGCATGCGTCGGGTGAGATTGGCGAAGATCCAAACGGACTACCCAACAACCTACTCCCCTACGTTTCGCAGGTCGCTGTCGGAAAGCTCGAAAAGCTCGGCGTTTATGGGGGCGACTATGAGACTCCGGATGGCACAGGCGTTCGCGACTACATCCATGTTGTTGATTTGGCACTAGGACATGTGTTAGCGATTAATAAGCTTGCCCAGGATCCTGGCGTTGTGACCTATAACTTGGGAACGGGGCAGGGCTATAGCGTGCTAGAAGTCGTTGCCGCTTTTGAAAAGGCCAGCGGTAAGCAGATTCCCTACCAAGTCATGGATCGGCGACCTGGCGATATTGCCGCTTGTTACGCCGATGCAACATTGGCGGAACGAGAGCTTGGGTGGACGGCGACGCGCGGATTGGACGAGATGTGTGCGGATGGCTGGCGGTGGCAGTCGAAAAATCCGAACGGGTTCTCGGAATCACCAGTGCCTGCCTAAGAGCACTCACTCAAAAGTCGTCATCCAAGACTTTGTGTTCTTTGTGTTCTGTTGGTGCGATGGGAACATCTTCAACCACAGCGGGTGGCGGATCCACGCGATTCATGAATTCGCGAATGTCGTACCAATAGCCCAGCGGCAACTCGTCGTAATGACCAACGCCGACAAACTCATTGAACTTTTTGATTTTGGCGGGCGAGCTACGAAACAGCTTTAACGCAGATTCAACGGGAATCAGTTTGTCATCAGCGCCATGAGACTGGTAAAGCGGACATTCGCAAGTCTTGATTTTTTCGTGTGACGGATATCGGTTTCGCATGATCCAGCTTACCGGCAACCAAGGGTAATTGTGTTGAGCCGCATCAGTCATCGAGCTAAACGTCCGCTGCAGGATCATCGCTTTACAGCCGTAGGTGGATGCGAGATGAACCGCTGGTCCGCCACCAAGCGAATGGCCAACCAAGATAATATCCTTGGGCTCTTTGTTGGTTTTTTCGCAAACCCACTTGAGGGCCGCGTCGGCATCAGCCAAGACGCCAGCTTCGGTGGGCGTTCCTTCGCATTTGCCAAACCCGCGATAGTCGAACACAAACACATCAGCGTAAAGCGAATGACGCAGGTACTCGCCGTTGTACCCAGCCGACTCTGCAACGTTTTCGCCATTTCCATGACACAGCAGTACCGTACGGTCTGAGCAGTTGAGCGGCATGAACACAGGTTTATTCATGTACCAACCTACTAGTTCCGTGCCATCGCTAGATTCGAAAGTCACTTCTTCGTAGTTGAAGTTGATAGGATCCCAAAGGCCTTTGGGATACTTGGATCCGGGGTAAACGAGTGAGGTTTCTTTGAAAGCCAGCGTGCCAAGGATCGCGAGGTAGCCAATCGCAACAATGATCACCAGTCGTTTCGTTACATTCCAAAACGACCTTGGATCTGACTTTTTCCCTGTGCTCTTACCCTCACCTTGCCCACCACCACTCGCAACGGACTTGTCTGAGTCGGCGTCAACTTTCGCAACATGTTGCGCCTCGTTTCCGGAGTCGTTTACATCTTGCGTCATTGTGCCAACAGTTGGGGTAGAGCTGAAACCGACCTGTAGAATAAAGTATCAACTCAGCTTAGCCAACTGTTTGAGCTGATTTTTAGTTTGTTTGAGTGTTCGATTGTCAATTCAAGCCAAACTCAAGCGTTGAACTACGCGGTTTAAACGGCAACTTGATTCGCTTTTTCTAATTCTTTCTCTGTTTGATTTACGAAAGTTTGCGTGGAACCGACTCCTTCCCTTTTAGTCGTTGTCGCCACGTATAACGAAATTGACAATCTCCCCAGATTGGTTCGGCAAATCACCGAGCTATTGCCAAACGCAGATGTGCTTGTCATCGATGACGCTTCGCCTGATGGGACTGGGAATTGGTGTG
>CAYMFZ010000643.1:0-3350 GCA_964389585.1 uncultured Pirellulaceae bacterium
AGCTTAAACTCGATCGCTGAACCCCCAGGTCCCATGGAAGGCATTGAAAACTTTAGAACTTCAGTTCCCGCAATCTTCGGCAACTGGTCGCGCCAAAGCTCATTCAAATCCCGAGTAGTGTGTTGGCGTTCTGAAGCGGGTACCAATTGAATCTCAACACTTCCTACGTGACTTCCGTTTGTCACTCCAGTCGGACCCATATTATTGTCACCGACCTCGCCAATCCTTCGATAGATATTCTTGACAACCGATTTCCCGGTCTCTTCTTGGATTTGTTCGTCAACACGACGAAACGCCGCCTCTAACTCATCAACGGCCGCAATTGAAAATTGTTTTGGGCTTCCGTTTGGAAACGCAACCGTCGCGTTGACTTCTCGACCATCCATATTGGGCATCATTGAAACGGGCGCGATGCCTGACAGGATCAACCCAATCGCAACCAAGAAAACGCCAACCATCGTCGAGCAAACGATTCGCTTGTTTCTCAAAGACCAGAAGAGTAACGGCTGGTAGAATTTTTCGATTCCCCAATCCATGAAAGCCGAAGCATGTCGATTCACATAGGTGAACAGTCCAATCAATGGCTTGAAAACATAAAACACAGAACCGACAAATCGCATGAACATGTTGTTGTCGTGAGCGAGGTGAGCCGGAAGAATGAAGGCACTTTCGACCAGCGAAATGAACAGCATGGCAATCACAGCAACTGGCATGATGGAAATGAACTTTCCCATTACGCCCGTGACGTACATCAGCGGCATGAACGCGATGATCGTGGTTGCAACCGAAGCACAAACAGCCGGCAAGACTTCCGCCGTTCCCTCAATCGCTGCTTTGACGTAATCCATTCCTTCTTGACGTTTGGCGAAAATGTTCTCGCCAATCACAATCGCATCATCCACCACGATTCCAAGCGCCATCAAGAACGCAAACATGGTCAGCATGTTCAACGTTTGGCCGGTGGCAAGCAAAATAAAGCCGGCCGCGAGAATTGAAACGGGAATTCCCATTGCAACCCAAAACGCCAATCGGAGATCAAGAAAGATGGCAAGAACAATGAACACGAAGATCAAACCTTGCAGTCCGTTTCGACTAAATAATTCCATTCGATCTCGAACATATTCAGAAACGTCTCCCCAGGTTTCAATTGTGTAACCAGCGGGCATCTTGCGCTCGTCGACATACTTTTGAACCGCTTCAACGATCGTAAACAAATCCTCTTCGGCGGTTTTTGCAACGCGAACCACGAGACCACCTCGGTTATTAATCGAATGAGCCGTCGCAGTATCAGCAAACCCATCCACCACCGTCGCAACGTCGCCAACCGTAATCGCTTCACCATTTCCGGCCGGAGTTTTAAGCGGAAGCTTCGCGATTTCTGTTCCGATTTCTCGCTTGTTGTTTCCTCGCAGCAAAAGTTCTTGGCCGGCAGTCTCCATTGTGCCGCCCGGCGTATCAGCATTCTGCTGCCTAATAATCTGCGCGATACTCTGCAGGCTCATTCCATATTTGCGCAAATTGTCTTCTGAGACTTCTACTGAAATTTCATAAGGACGTGCGGCTACAATTTCAGCCGAAGAAATCGCCGGACCTTTTGGCTGGAATAGTTTCTTGAATGCTTTGCGTGGCAAACTGGATGGAGGAACCGGACGCAGTTCAAGCAGTTCGGCCCTCACTTCTTCAGCCAATTCTCGTAATTCAATTTCTTCTTGAAGTGTGGGTGGCCGCGCGCGATTGGGTCCAAGAATACCGACGGAAATCGCAGGTGCCCTAAATACGATCTGCTTGACTTCCGGATCTTCAGCGTTGGGCGGAAAGGTTGAAATTTGGTCGATGGCAGACCGAACATCGTTTAAGACTTTTTGCACATCACTAACGTCACTGTTTAACTCAAGAATGACGTAGCCGAAGCTTTCCATGCCGACGGAAGTCATTTTTTTGACGCCATCTAAATTCGCTACAGCCGATTCAATCTTCTGGCAAATTCCATCTTCAGTTTCTTCTGGTGTCGCGCCTGGAAAAGCGACACTAACCAAAACAATTTCCAAAGCAAAATTTGGAAAGACTTCTCGCCGCATGACAATCATGCTTATCGCACCGACGATCATCGAAGCGATCAGGAATGTATTCATAGCTGGCGAGTTCTTAATCGCCCAACGAATAACGGATTTCATAGCAATCTCAAGTTGTGAATGGTCAGCAAAGCTCTTTGGCAATTTGTCGAGTGAGCGACAAAGGCACTATTTTGTCGCGGGCTCGTCGTCAGAGGATAAGTTTTCGGTTTCTGACTCATCGCTTTCATCGTCAGCTTCGGCATCGACGTCGCCCACCTGTTCTCCTTCCAGCAACACTTCAGCACCAACGCTGGGTTGCGCCAGTGGTGTGGTCACTATTTCGTCACCACGCTTTAGCGAGCCTTCTTTCTCAGCAACAACCACGATCTTTACCAGTTCTTCGTCAATCAACCGCTCGCCGTAGTCAACGACTTCCACAGTGTGCTGCTGCAGCTTTTTATCGACGACAGTCCAGACAATATTTCCCGGACGCAGTGCAACAGCGGGAAACGAAATGAAGGTACGTTTGGCGTTGTCGGCGCTTGATTGGACTTGGATCTTGCATTTCACATACATGCCACGAACAAGTGCGCGTTGGCCTGATTCTGTCGCAATGATTGGCTTTTCAATCGTGATTCGGCAAGGAATCGTTCGCGTCGCCGCGTCGCGTCCAATTCCATCGAATCTTTCCAAGACGCCTTCCCAGACTACATTCGGATTGCCGATTTCATAAACCGAAACATCAGTTTTCGGAATGTAGTAAACCGAAAACGCTTCATCTAAATTCTCGTTGGAAGGATCGTCTGTTCTATTTTCATTGGCAGGAGAATTGTCGCGCACCCAAGCCAAATCCGTCGGAGTTAGATTGCAAATGATCTCAGAACGACTCGTGTCCTCGAACGTCACAAGCTGATCACCCATCCGAACGAAATCGCCCTCCTGAACCATCTCGCGAACAATCACGCCATCATCGGGAGCAACAATCGTTGTCTTTGCCAGGTTGAGCTTGGTGCGTTCAAGTTGTGCCTTGGTTAGCGCTAGTGATGCTTGAAGTCGTTTTTCTTTCGCATTGAGCATTTCAAGCGAGTTCTTACGGGCGATAAGTGCCGACTCGGCGGCGAGCAGGCTTCGCTTTGATTGATCAAGCTCTGAAGAAGAAAGTGCATTTTGAATGCGAGTGTTTCTTTGATGATCTGACTGAGCCAACTGGTATTCGTTTTTGGCGAGTTGAATGTTGCGTTTCGTACCTGCGACTTCTTCTTGAGTTTCCTCAAGCATTTTTTGCGACTGCTCGAC
>CAYMFZ010000644.1:0-3349 GCA_964389585.1 uncultured Pirellulaceae bacterium
GACATCGACACGGCCACAACTTTAACTACGGGCACCGCGGCGGACATCGTCCCGGACACTGGCACCGCTAAACCAACCCGATTGACGATACTCGTTAGGCATTGATCATCGGGACACTTTTTACTTCAGGGCAAAAGCTCTCGGCAAATATGCCGAGGGCTTTTTTCATTTCTGCTTGGCGATCAAATCTTGTAAAGGCAAACTCGAAAAGGCAAGTTGTAGACCACTGGTTCGTTGGACTTTGTACGGGCTGAATCTAAAATGAATTGCCACCCTAAAAAGTCAAAGGAATCTACGATGCCAGACGACTCAGACCCGCAAAAAGCAGAAATTGGAACATCCTCTTTTCACTGGTTTACTCGCGGCTTGGTCGGGGGCGTGATGCTTGTTGCGGCAGCCAATGCGCTTTCCTATTTTTTTCGCACGCCGGGAATTGCTGACCTGATTGGCTCCGACACTCACGTCTCAGAATCGCTTGGGTTTCCATTTGAAATTTGGCGCGAAGACAAGCTGTACAATGGATCTATGTTTCTCGATTATGGAATGGTCGGCTTAAATCTGTTGGTTGGTATGGGGCTTGGTATTGTCTTCGGATTGATAGGCCTTGCGTTGAAGCCTCATTTCAATCGCTGGGTTGCTGAATTCGAAAGTCGAAACCAAAGCCGTCCAGACGCCAACTTCCAATTTTCCGTCAAGAGCCTGATGTTGATGACAGCGGTTGCCGCCGTCTTTCTCGCCGCCCTTACCAACTGGAAAGGCACACCCGAAGCGTTGATTGCGATCTACTTTTTTGGACCGCTTTTCTTGATCGTGATCGCAATGATGCCCAAGCGTCTTCATTGGAAACACCGAATCGTGGTTCTTTCCATCACAGCATTTGCAATGATTGGAATCGCAGTTTGGAGCGGACTCATCCTGGGTGTCGCGGTTGACCGGGTACTGTTAGGAATTTTTGTCAGTTGGACTCCGCAGAGTGCGTTCGGCGCATTCGCATTGACCGTTGGACTGATTATCCAGTCGTTTCGAAAAAGCGAAACCGTGTTGAGTCACGCAAACTAAAAATCGAAACATGTTGTATGAGAGCGTTATTGATCGTGGCGCCGATATCGTTTCGCAATCCACTCCGTTGAGACCCCTAACCGATAGGCTGTCGAAAGAAACCAATTTCTTATCGTTTGACGAATCGGCCCAACCCGTTCCCACCGCCGTGCTGAAACAAACGTCGGTCCGGGCAAGATGATGGGCTTGCCGGCAACTCTTAAACGACGAGACAATTCAAAGTCTTCCATCAAAGGGATCTCAGGAAAACCACCCAGTTGCTCAAACAGGTCTTGGCGAATGAAGAATGCTTGGTCGCCGTAGATCAATCCTTGCCGCGCAACACGCCAACGATTGCCAGACTCAATCCAACGAAATACTCGGCCTTCGTTTTGGATTTTTTGTTCGAATGCACCGAATTGAATTTCTTCATTTTGAAATGCATCACGAATTTGAAGACAAGCATTTTTTGCCAACCAATTGTCTGCGTGCAAGAAAAGAATCACGTCCGACCGAGTCGCTTTGGCACCTGCGTTCATCTGAATCGCGCGCCCCGGTTTCGATTCAATAAAAACGCAATTTGCGTCACGTAGAATATCTTGGGTTCCATCTGTACTCCCCCCATCGACGACAACGATTTCATCGGCTCCACTTTCGCAAGCGCGATCGATACTGCGCGAGATTTCCCGAGCCTCGTTGATAACTGGGATAATGATGCAAATCTTCAAGGCAACAATTCAACAACATCGATGGCAGAAAATGAACTCTGGGTTTGTTTGGTCTTAGAGCCTCTCCCAAAACCAACCAGCGAAACAAACTACTCGCTCAACTGGCGCGAGGCTAGCGCCAACGGCTCACAAGTTTTGGGACAGATTCCTAGGCTCCCAGTTTAACCAATAAAAAACGCACTTACCTGATTCGATAAGTGCGTTTGGATTCAAGTGGATTGTCAGGGTCAAAATTTAGGGTGTTGAAAATCAGCCGCCACGTACTAGCGTCCGGTTTTACGCGACTGAACCGGGTGCTAACGCACTGCGGCTGATCCTAAGAATAAGCAAGCTTTTGAAGACTACTAGCTTGGGCTGAGCCGATGGGAATGGCTTATCTAAAACTACTTGTTGACGGCATCTTTCGCCGAGGCCGTTCTCATTGTGTTTGCTTGAGCGACGAAGGCTTCGACGGTTTCGGCAGTTTTGTAGCCACGGAGGTAACGTCGTAGCCACTTTCCGTCTTGCTTTTCATACATGATCAGTTGAGGCACACCGCGGTCACCGATGAGCTGACGAGCGATTTTCGAATCTTTATCGAGGTCGACGGTTGAATAATGAAAATCTTTGAATGCTGATTTCTGCAACAGACGCGGAATCGTCGTGTTCTTCATGTCCTGACAAGGCGGACACCATTCTGCAGTGACCAAAACTAGCAACGGCTTGTCGCCTGCCTGCGCTCTTTCATAAGCTGTTTTGTAATCAACCGAATTCTGTGCCTGCGCTGATTGGGCGGCGAGAGATACGATCGCCACTGCCAATATGACCATGATGTGTTTCATGTTTCAACCTTCATCCATGAGAGGGAACGCGTTCCCTGAGAATGCCGAATTCAAGGATGCGTGACTTGCGAGAGTGCGTGTGCTGCACAAGTTTCATCGGCGAGAAGTGACAGCATTATCTTGGTCAATTTCCGAATTGCGGCTTTCGATTAACCAAACCAAAACAAACACCATTGCGCGGTCGATACGTTCGGAAAATCCGTTAGTCAATTCATGTCCAATCATTCCGATTTGGAAAACTTAAACGATTAGTCGGACGGTGTTGAAATTCGGTTCCATCTTTTGGTCAACGTTCTCATAGCACTAAAAGCCTATCCAAAAATCATCCCACTTTTGAATTCGAGGTTCTGCTTAGCTCTCGCAACCTTCTTGCATCTTTGAGAAGTGAGTTTTCGTGATATTTGCAATAAGTTAAAGGCGATGGTGGTTACTACAAAATTCTTTGCTTCCTTCTCCCCACAAATTTCACACAAGAGAAGATGCGGACTTGATCAAACGCACTCTGAATTTGTGAGGAGAATGGCTGGGGATGAGGGGTAACCTGGACCGACTGTTAACAACATCGCGTTCAGTAACCTGCTTGGTTGACCGGAGGAACGACAAGTTCCCGTGTAAGTATTTCCTCCTCGTCCCCCACCCCTTTCTCCTCGTGAATTCGGCCAACTATCGAAGAAGTGGCAAACTTATAATTTTCGAATTCACGAGGAGAAGGGGGGCCAAAAATTTGGGAACTCAGTACGCTTTAGGAACAAAGAGTCAATC
>CAYMFZ010000645.1:0-921 GCA_964389585.1 uncultured Pirellulaceae bacterium
GAACTGGCGTTGCGATAGTGACGATAGAAGGATTGGGTTCTTCAGGAAACTTAAGAAACCATAACTCAGATCCGTCTCTCGGGTTGAGTGAAGAAATCCCTTTTCCGTGCCAAAAAATTAGCTGGCGAATTCCGTTGGCAGTAGCCGGTACGTAGATCACGACCGGCGCGTATCCTACATCATTTGTCGTGACAGATTTCCAATTTTCTTTACCTGTATGCTTGTCAAATGAGACAAGCCCGGACCCTTCGCCGCCGACAGGCACAATAAGTTGTTCGCGATCGACGTAAGGATGCGAGGCGAATCCCCAGAGTGGTGGCTTGGCCGAATATTCCTTGGTCAGCAGTTTTTCCCAAACGACATCTCCCTTGTCTTTGGTCAGACATTTCAAATGCCCCATCGCGCCGAGAGTATAAACATGATCGCCGTCAACGGTCGGCGTACATCGCGGACCTGTCGGGTAAGCGATCTTGTAAGGGCAATCGTATTGAACCGACCAAACTTCTTCACCCGTCTTAATGTTCAAACAGCGAACTCGTTCTCCACCAGCGATCTGCCCAGCGGCGCGAATGTTATTCTCAGTTTCAATTCCTTTACCTGCTTCGTCTTTTGTTCGATCCATAACGAAGACATGATCACCAACAATTGCTGACCCAGCGTAGCCCGCGCCAATTTTTTGTCGCCACAACACGTTTGGGCCAGCTTCGGGGAACTTGTCGATCATCCCAGTCTCATGCCAGACACCGTCGTATTTTAGTCCCATCCATCGAGGCCAATCATCTGCATCCGAGAAATTTGCCAGCGAGGCAAGAGACACCAAAGAGATCAGACAAACAGTGCAAACGTCAATTTTGAGTGACTTCATTTTTTCCTACTAAAAACTGGCCTGTTGAACGGAGCGTAGCTATGAACGTAGCCAAT
>CAYMFZ010000645.1:931-3346 GCA_964389585.1 uncultured Pirellulaceae bacterium
CCCCTATTCTTTGGGTAAATTTTGATTGTTTCAGCAATTCCACGATTTAGCTTTTTAGTTCTTGGCTTAAGAAGCGTCTAATAAACAAAGCTTGTTCAAAAACCCACGAATCCTATCCAAAATATTTGAATGAAAATTTCGGGTCAAAATTCGTTTGCTCTTTCGCCCAACGCTCGGTCGTTGCCGCGAGAGAACCAAGAAGGGACAAAGCTGCTCGACGCCATGAAGAAGCTTGGAAAAAGGGCGTCGTTCGAAAAACAAGTCAAGGGACAGCTTGATCCGATTTCGCAAACGGCGTTTCGATTGACTGGCAATTGGGATACGGCGGAAGAACTGGTTCAAGAAACGATGCTTCGAGCAGTTCGAAATTGGGATTCGTTTCGAGAGCAAGCCCATTTTAAAACTTGGCTTTACCGAATTTTGATCAATGCGTTTCGTGATCAAATTCGTCGACGGAAAAATATCAGCACAACTGAAGAAACTGAAGAGTTGGAATCCCGAGAGCACAATGTTCACTCTCAGGCGGAAGCAAACGAACTCAGCGAGCTAGTTAACCAGCTCATTTCGAAACTTCCCGATCGACAAAAAGAAGTTTTGATTTTGTCTACTTACGAATCGCTATCGAATCAACAAGTCGCCGAAACGCTGAATGTTTCGGTCGCAAACGTGCATGCGAATTTGAGTTTGGCACGGAAGCGATTGAAGGAACAACTTGCGAACTATTTGGACGGCCGTTAGCTGGGCAGAGACTGTCAACTGATGCGAGATACGACGAGCGACGAAAAACAGATTTACAAACGATGAAACACTTCCACGAAAATTCGAACCAGCCTGATGACGGCTCTCCAGGAATGACTGACGAGCAGTTAGACAACCTGCTTTTCTTGGCACAAGCTCCGAAAATTGATTCGCCTCGCAAACGACGATTGAAAAAGCATCTTACAAGTTTGCTTCATTCAAACGCTGGTGTTTTTTCGCTGGATGTGACGTGGACTCGAGTTGCCACTGGGGCGGTGGCACTTTGCGGACTTGCATTTTTAGTATTTTCGTTTGGCCAATTCGAGGACCACGCTGAACTGGTTTCCCATTCAATCGAGAATTCGCCAATTGCCACCAACACCGCCAAAAATACCCCACCAAAGTTTGCGCCGATTGTTTCCTATGTGGCTTGGACACCACGCACGCATGAAGCAACTCGTCGCCCTCGAAAGCGATTTGTCAGCAGTTTTTTAGGATCGCAACAAGTTCAAGTTCAGAATGCAGTGACAGAGTTTTTTGATTCTGACATGGGGCTCGACCTACTCGAACAAGCTTCGGAAACTCTTGACGAACAACACGAAATAGCGAGCACTACCCAGACACGAAACACAAGGCCTTTGCAATTAGCTTTCAAGTTACGAGAGCAGTACGAGTCCTCTTTGAGTGACGACATTCGATCTCGCGAAACGACATCCGAACAAAAAATCCGCGCATTTCGAAAACTCTGCCGCTGTGGTTCTGTTAGATCTCAAGCTTTGATTTTCCAACAGTGGAACAATGATCAACTCTACCGCGACGTAGCAGTTTTTGCCCAACGCAATTCTAACTCCGCGACGATTGCTCAGATGGTAACCGCGACCAACGATAATGAATTGAAACTCGAACTAATGACCGAGTTATTGAATCGAAACAGTGACGGAAGTGTCAGATTGTTTTTGAACCTGACACAAGAGCATCGCTTGTATTCACTTGCTCGACAAAGCGGCCAGCAGGCTCGGCGGTTGCCGACACAACGGTTACTTACGGCACTTCAAAGCAATCGAATGGGCACGGTTCGAGCGGCCTCGATTACGCTTTCCAAAGGCGAGGATCCGCGGATCACCCATTCGTTGCTTCGATTGACACACAATCCGTCCACGGTTCAGGCAGCGGTTCTGGCCTTAACGGCCCGGCAAGACGACCAGGCCAATCGGTTTGTGGAGCTTGCGTCCAACGACTTGCAATGGTCAGCAACGGTGGCTTCGGCTCAGCGAAAATGGAATCGTTTGCTGGCTGTCAATTGAATTAAGACACCTCGGTTGACACGAAAAGGCTCCACTTCCCACGAGCTTTGACTATTCTTGACTAAACCGTTTGAAGTTGAGCTTCATCCGATGAAATCCTGTGGAGAAATACGATGCACATAATTCTAAAGACGTTGTTGGTTTGTCTAGTCACAACTTTCACGATCGGACACTTCTCGGTCGAATTCGCTTCGGCATTCACTTCACAAGACGATTCAGAGTTTTCAGAGTTCAGTCCCAATCCGATGATGGAAGAAATGGAATTCCAGGATTCGAAACGCCAGAAAAAATCTTCCAACGGACGAGGAATGGGAGGTGGACGCGCCGGTGGGGACGGAGGGTTTGGAGGAATGGACGGAGGAATGGGTGGAGG
>CAYMFZ010000646.1:0-3335 GCA_964389585.1 uncultured Pirellulaceae bacterium
GGGGCTGGCGCTATTTCACGGAGTGAAATGCCACAATCTCCATGCAAGTTATCGGTTACGACTGCGAGTTAATCGGTTACTTATCATCTCCCAACTCTTCTACAATCCTTCGATAGTAGTCTCCAACTTTTCGCTCGTAACGAAGTGGAATCGTAATCTGTGAACTTCCCGTTGAGCCACCGCTTCGATTGACTTCACCGCCTGGCTGAGACTCCGCTTCGGCGCCGCGACTGCTTCCGCTACCACTTCGACTTTGATCATCACCTGAACCTGATTGCTGCTGGCGTTCCTCCATCGGCCGATCGCCATATAGCCCTCGATTATTTTGCCCCGACTGCTGCTGGCCATTCTTGGGACCAAACATATCCATCAACTGCTTCATCGAATTGCCCAGCTTTGGCCGTCCAAACTTTGGATCGAAAATCTGGTTGGCCGCATTCTGTCCTGCTTCACTTGTTTGATTGGAGCGATCAATGAACTTTTCGAGAATCTTGGCGGCTTCTAAAGCATGTTTGTATCCACGAGAGCCAGAAAATTCCGCCAGTCCTGTTTCCGCCTGCTGTTGCTCTTCCATCGCTCCACTCTCAGCAACCTTTGCCGCAAACTCCAACGCCGAATCTCGAAGCTCATTAAACTCTTCATCCGTTGGCAGCGAGTAAGCCTCATTCTCGATTTCGAATAACAGTTCATCCAGCCGATCGCGCAACGCACTCTGTTCGTCAGCCAACTCGCGCATTCGGCGTTTCATCTCTGGATCTTCAACGTCGTCTTCACCATCTAGAGAACGCAACCGCTCAGCGAGATTTTTCTGCCGCAGCATCAACTGTACGAACGCCTCTTGCTTGCTCATCAGCGGGAAAATTTTGGCGAGCTTGCCCAGCGGATCCATGACTTGCTGATTGAATTCTTCTCTTATGCCCTCAAGTTTCTCACGCAATTCCTTTAATCGCTTTTTCAAGTCTTCGTTGTCGATATCGCCATCGTTGACTTTGTCGATCAAGTCACGAATCTCGCGGGAAATCTGCAGCATCTTATCTGACATCTCTTCGATCTTTGGTTGAAGATCTTCATCAAAATCAACTGGGAAAGTGCGCTCTAACAGCTTTTGCATTTCCAGGGCACTCTTTTTAAATTCCCGAGCCGCCTCAACCATCTTTTCTTTTTGAGCATCACTTGGTTTGCCCTTCGCATCTTCTGATTGATTAGGATCTGCGTCCATCGCCTCGATCTCTCGCTGCATCGCCTCCAAGCTTTCGAGACGTCGCTGAATTTGCCGATATTTGGCAAGCACCGACTCAAGCCCCATCTGCCGTTGGTTCATTTGCTCAAACTGCGCACGCGAAATGATGTGAACCGTGTGAATTGGACTTTCATTGCCCTTCGTCGAACGTGGATCGTTGTCTTCAACACGGGCGAACAATTCGAGCTTGTCACCTGGTTTCAAATCGTATTGTGAAAGCGGCAGTGAATTTCGAAAGTTCCAACGACTCACGCCTGCGGGAACTTCTATTTTCATTGGAAGCGGCCGTGTGTCGTTGAGACTGCGGTAAAGACTCAAATTGGAAATTCCAAAATCGTCTTCAGCATCGATTGAGATAGGCAATTGAACCGTCGCGGTCGCAAGCGAGTTTTGCTTGGGATTCGTCAGCCGCACAAATGGCTTCGTATCCTCTAACATCGTTACCGAACCAGATACGGTTTGCGAAGATTCAATGCCGTCGGAATCCACAAGCTGGATTTCGAACTTCCCGCTTTGCTCGATCTCAAATTCGCCAATCACTTCTGAAGTCTGATCACCGTTAGGCAATAGCTCGACTAGTTCGACTTGGTCTTCATGAGTCAACGACAAACGCCCCAGCGACAAGGGACGGTTGCTCGCAGCAATCACTTTGACACGAGTTCCCGGCAAGCCATTGACTTCGTCGGCGCCAGACACGACCGATTCACCCAATCGCGTATAGGCCGGAGGAGTAACACGAAACTGGACGTCGGTAATTTCGGGAACAAGAATCAACTTGATCGAGTACCTATCACTGCGAGCTCGACCTGATCGAATTTGATACTTCAACGGTTGAACAACTCGCAACAATGAAGCACACCACTGGTTGTTGCCCTCGGAAAACATGGGCACAACTTCTTCGACAATGTCTGTCTCGCCTGATTCACCCGTCAAAACCAATTGCAGTTCGTCGACCGGTGTGGAATCAAGTTTCGCAACCACATCAAGTCCTTCGCCGTAGCGTATTTCAACATCGCCGGGTGTAACCTCGAACTCCATCATTGAAAAGGGCGGAACGTCATCCGAAGGACTGACAAATCGTGACCACTGGGTCTTGGCAAGTTTTGGCATCGAGAACCCGACGACAGCAATCAACAAGCCGACTGCCGCAAGCACTGAAGCGATCATCTTGACAGGCCGCGCGGGAATGGCGAGTGACTGATCAATCTGAGCAGCCTTCGTTGCAGCGCGGCTAACCGCCATTGCGGAAAGCCCTTTTTGAATTTCGACATTGGCACCATGGGCGGAACTTGACCTCTCATCTGCCAACGTTTCAGAAAGTTCCAAACCTGAAGTGATCTCACCGCCTGTGTCACCCACTTCATCCAACCGACTTGCCAACCAACGCTGACTCGATTTTCTCAGCAACGAACCGACAAGCCAGCAAAACAATACAAGCCCTACCACACCCGCGACTACGAATGAACTAAGCCTCGCGCCCGCGGGCAACTCCCACAACAAATCAAACCAAACCGCGAACAGCAAAACCGCAATCACTGCCAGCAAAACCCAGCCAAGCGCGGCGGCGATTCCAACGGAAAACAAACGCCGGCGCACTTCGCCAATGCGATTGTTCAATTCATTTGAATTTTGTGTTGTAGATGACATCAAATTAATCCTGACCTTCGACGGACGATCCAGGTCGTTGCCCACAGTAACAAAATGGCTCCCATCACCCACCACCGATCCCACATCGCCACTCGGCGGAATTGAGGAGGGCGCGAACGCGCTAAATGCTCTTGGAACTTGATCGAAAATTCTTCGGGGTTGGTGTTCTCCAGCACGGCACCGCCACTCGATTCAGCGATTCTCTTCATTAGATCCGATCGAGCGTCCAACTCCAACTTTTCAACCCAACGCTCGCGCACGTCGAATGCTGTCTTAAGCGATTCGATCGTTTTTCCCTCGCCGACCACTGCGCCGGATCCGCCTTCTGAGCCTGATAAAGTGGCAATTGGGGCGGCAGAATATTGCCCAGGAGGCAGCTTTCCAAAATCCAAACGATAGACGCCCGGATCTGCTCCAACGGGTCGAGCTTGGAAGTCTTGATTGAAAT
>CAYMFZ010000647.1:0-3329 GCA_964389585.1 uncultured Pirellulaceae bacterium
AACCGACGACATTCACGTTGGCAACGTGATGCTCTAGCCACTGAGCTACACCCGCATCAAGAGATCATTGAGGTTTCAAAGCTCGAACAATCTTCCCAAGCAGCAAAACCGGATTATACGCGGTGTTTACTGGGCCGCAAGGGCTACTACATCTGGTGTAGTCGTTTGAGTTTGACACTAAAATATTTGATTCACTTCGGCTTTTTCTCTAAACTGTCTCCAGCGATTGAGGAAAAAACCGTCCGTTTTAACTAACTTTTGTTTCCGCTCTGGAATCTTGGTTATCGGCTTTTCAATCAGATGGACGGTGGTTCAGTAGCAAAGTTCACGATTTCATTCGGACTGCTGTCAATTTAACTCAAACCAGAGTTCGCATAAAATGCGTTTCGCGGCGGCTTTGATTTATAGGATCGGCTTGGGCACGGATTTAACCAGAGGTACAGAATGCTGAAGGCAAAACTAGTTGTTGTTGGTGGAGACGCAAAAGCTGCCGAAGTCCGACTTAAGCTTCCTACGGTCATTGGCCGTGGCAAAGAGGCTGGGCTGACGGTTCCTCATGGCTTGGTTTCGCGACGCCACACCGAGATCATCGAGCGCGATGGAATGCTATACGTTCGTGACTTGGGTTCGCTCAATGGTACCTACGTTAATAGTACGCGTATCGAAGGCGAGCAACCGCTAGAGCCCAATCAGCTCCTAACGCTTGGCAATATCACTTTCCGAGCCGTTTACGAATCTCAATCTGCCAACGTGGTTGCGGAAGAGCCGGTCGCCTTCGAGGAGGTTGGCGGACCAGCAAAAACTTCAATCAGTGAAGTCGTAGCCTTCGACGAGACGGTGCCGCTGGATTCGATCAAGAAATATGAAGGCAAGAAATCTACGCCAGTAGTTTCCAACGACAGCAACGCAACTGTTAACGAAGTGTTGCAGACCGTTGCCAATGTCGCCAAACCGAATGCTGAAACGTTGCAGGATCATTCTGGGGCCAATTCGGCGAAAGAAGTTGTCGCTGAGAAAGCCAAGAAGAAATCTTCCGATTCAAACTCCGATTCTGATTCCAAGTCTGCAGATTCAAAGTCCGAGATTTTCTGTGGCAACGAAACAGAGAATTCTCAGAATGCGACCTCGGACACTGACAAGAGCTTTGTTGATACCGATGACTCGCTCTTGGGATCCAACTCGTCGGATTCAAGATTATCAAGTTCAAAGTTCTCGCTTGATGTCGACGAAGTTGATCCGGCCAACAAATCAGTTCTAGCAAGTGCCTTGGAAGATCTTCCCGAAGGCCAAGCCGCCGTCAGTTTCGTTGGTGGAATTGACATGGGCGAAGACGCAGTTGGGGCAGCCTCAAGTCAAATCGACGCGATTGAAATCGAATTGGGCGAAGAGAAGAAGGAGAATGTTGACGCTGATTCGACTTTGGGTTCGTTCTTGAAAAAGCTTCCACGCTAGATCAAAGGCCAAAGAAAAAACGCTTCCGCTCAAATCTACGCCGTGACAGAAACTTGAAGAATCAGACTTCATTCAAATTTCGGGCTGATTTCAACGTCTAAGGGCGCTCATAGCCCTTTTCAAACCCTCGACGATACGAGACGATCGAATCATGAAACGATCCAATGAAATTGATCGCATGTTGATCGCCCGAATTCGATCGGGCGACACCGATGCATGGACAGACTTGATTGCGCGTTACGAAGGCCGCCTCTTGGCGTTCGTCGATAGTCGCTTGTCCAACCGCTCTGCCAGCGAAGACATCGTTCAAGAAGCCTTCGTTGGGTTTCTCAACAGTTTGCCGAACTACGACGGCCGCCGCGCACTTGAAAGCTATTTGTTTTCGATTTGTGCTTACAAGTTGACCGACTATTTGCGTCGCGAAGGTCGTCGCCCCGCCATTCCGCTGTCGGCTGGTCCTGATTCTAGTGCCCAATGGCAGCTAACCGGGAACGCGCGCCCCGCCAGTAGCATTGCTCGGAGTGTCGAGCGGAAACGAATCGAAGAAGACGCGATCATCGAAGCCATTGCCGCACAAGTCGACAAGTGGAAAGAAAAAGGCGATTGGACGAAGCTTAAGTGCATGGAGATGTTAATCGTCCGTGGTAGGCCAAACAAAGACACTGCGGAAATACTTGGCATCACTGAACAGCAGGTCGCCAATTTCAAGTTCGATTTTCTCTCGCGTTTACGAACGCTGATCAAGCGACAAGGGCTCTCGCAAGAAGTCTTTCCTGAGCTTTACGAAGAGTAGATTCTGGCGCAGTGAGCTGTGACATAAGTGGCCAGTGCCAATCCCGTGAGCCCTGACGCCGTGAGCCGTGACGCGTAAGCGGCCGGGCATTCCTCAGGCTCAGATGAACTAAAGCACGGCGGTTGTTTAAGGCAATTCAGCCCGAGGCCTTACGGCCAACGACTCACGCGTTGTTAGATTTTGCAAATCAAAATCTAAGGCCAGTGTCCTTCACCCTGCAGTCTTAAAGGCGATTGTCGTCACGAATCTGACTTACGCCAACGATCCTTGCGCACTCTCTTCGGGCTTCGGCGATTTCGCCGCCGCGAAGCCAAGCGGTAAATGGTGGTAAACCAAAAACACGATCCAAAAACTTGCGGCACACATGTAAAAGCTGTAGCCAGCATGAAACGGAATCATGGCTTCCAAAAAGAAATCCAAAGTCAACAAAGTGTGGATGCCAAATTCAAACCGATTTCGAAAACAGGCTTGAAAGACAAAACAACTTGCCAACCAAGCCGATCCAAAGCCCGCGCCGAGGTATTTGACTTGTTCCGCATCTGCACCATTGAGTAGGTGAAAGAACGTCAGGTAAAGCACGAGGAGAAAAGCGCTGACGAAATACCAGCCGTGTTTTTTGAATGACTTCATGAATTTGTTGATGGTGATAGTCGGTTGTCTGTTTCGGATTTCAAGCCAGAGTTCTCGTTTCTGATCCGGCTTACTTTCTCAGCGTTATGAACAAGATTGACGCAGCCGACAAGAGGATCACCAATCCAATGACACCAATCCCAAGCCAGCTAATTGAAACGCCGTTCAATTCAAAATTCATATCTCGAATTCTAACTCATCGGCTTGAGCAATCCAAACAGAGATGCAAGGAATAGTCGTTGAGAAATGCAGGCGAAGTTCAAGGAATACTTGTCACAGGTTTTGATCTTGACCCTTTGATGGCACTAACTCAATTCGAAAGTTGTGAGCCGAAGGCGCTAGCCTCGGGCCGTCCAAACGAGTGGCTTGTTTTGCTGATGGTCCTTGCCCGAGGCTAGCGCCGAATGGCACTTCCTTTAGTTAGACAATACCCTCCCTCCGGGAGGGTCGAGCC
>CAYMFZ010000648.1:0-3326 GCA_964389585.1 uncultured Pirellulaceae bacterium
GTTGTCTCCCGTTGAAGATTGAGTTGGAAGCGCTGAGTTGCAAACGCTCGGTTATCTACTCCATACTACGAGAAAATCGGGTTGGATCACGTAACCAGTTGGTAACAACAAGGGTCCAGCGTAACAACGCATGGAGTTGCGGCAGAAAGTTTAAACTCGAAAGTTCAAGCTAGAACGTTGACTCAGCGGAGCTCTTTCGAGTTTGGAATTTCCAATACAAAAGTGCTTCCCGTTTTGGGCATTTCATTTGGTTCGAAATAGAGCCTGCCACCAAGCGACGCAGCCATTCGGCGACAAAGCGCTAAACCAAGTCCGACTCCTGAAGCCGTGTTGGCGGCTTCCAAATCCGACTTGCAAAACGGCTTGAACATGCGTTTGCGCTGCTCGGGGGCGACGCCGAGCCCATGGTCCTGCACTTTGAATTGAACTTTGTCGCTCGCGTGTTCAACGGAGGCAATAATCTGGCGATCAGTCGTAGGTTTCGCGTACTTGCACGCGTTATCGACGAGGTTGAACAAGACTTGTTCAATCGTCGAAGCTTGCGTCCGAATTTTCAATCCATCCAGCTCTTTAGGGATCGATATGACTAAGTCCATTCCTCCTTCGTCAGCTCGCTCGGTCAATCTAGATGAAAACCGAGAAAACAACTCTTCTATCGTTATGGTTTCAAGTTGGACCTTGTCCGATCCCCGTTCAAGCCTCGCAAACTGAAGCACGTTCTCGACCAAATGCGAAAGTCGATCGGCCTGAACTCGAAGCGTATTGGCGTACTCTTGCTGCTTTCCCTCGGGTACCATTTTCTCCGCCAGCATCTCCGCATACATGCGAAACGTCGTGAGCGGAGTACGCAATTCGTGCGTGACCGCGGAAACAAACGTCGCTCGACGCTCACTCAATCGCATGACTCCATACAGCAATAGCCCAGTCGCAATCGTGGCCAGCGCCAGCCCGATCCAAGCAACCCAAAGCGACAAACGGAGGCCTGATGTTTGTGAATCAAAACTTGAGCTCAGCGCAAGTTTAGAAAGCAGGTTCGTATTGTCGACGACGAGCTGGACAGGAATGGTCGTAAGTGCGGTGCCAGCTTTCAAATCCGAATCTTTGCGAATCGGCTCGAACTTTACGTTAGGAAGTAAGTCAGCAACTTCGTTTTTCAATGCCGACTGGATCGCAGTCCAATCAAGCCAACAGACTTGGACGATCGAGGATTCGGTGCCTGCCAAACCATCGACGCGCCGCGCAAGAATTAGATTTTCCTCCACCCAAAGCGGTTGCATGACGCCTTCACGCGCGACCACAGACTTCTTCGGCTGGTTAGTTGGGCGATTAACGTTAGCGAGTTGGTTGTCATAGGCGTTCTGGGATTGCCATTGTTGTCCAGCAAATTGTTTGGTCGAGTCCAGCCGTCTATTAAATTCAGCGTTAACACGTTCTGCTCCGCGCGTCCGTTGGACTTGCGCTTTGTTTGTCAATTGCGGTGACAGGCTTGCTGGGTCAAGGTTATTCAGTTTGTCTTGAAGGACCTTTTGAAACTTATCCATCGCTGGCACGCTGTAAACGCTTTGAGGCTTCTGGTTCAAATCGGTCTGAGCCGCAAATTGAGGAAGCTTAACTTGCGGGCAATCGTTCAGGATTTTCTCGTAGTCAAAATTGGTTGTCGCTTCCCTAAGTCTTTTTTCGTTGATGTCGATTTGAGATTGTGTAATTCCGAAGTTCAATCGAGCTATATCACTGTTGGCTCCGACTGGTCGTTGGGGTGAAAAGATTCCATGATCCGGGTCGAGTTGAAAATGAAGTAGTACGAATTCAGGAGGAAGATACAGAAGCGGTGATGGCAGGATCGAATAAGTGTTGCTTCGATCCTCTTCAATTCCACTAACATCCACCATTCCTTCGGCATCGGTTTGGACGATCGTATTTCCAATTCCAGGATTGGCGACTTTGTAAAACGGCTTGTAAGAATAGTGAGGTCGCGAAGCTTCCTGAGCAATTAGCGGAAGCATTTTCAAATCCATCCGATACAGCGCACTACTGATTCGTTCCTGAAGTTCTGCTTCTTGTCGAGCAAGTTCGGATTCAACCCGATCCGTTTCACGTAGCTGATCGAGCTTGATTGTTTGAAAGCTCAACCAAGCCATCGCAGGCACAACGACCGCGAGGCAGAGCAAAAATGCCAACCAGATTTGCCACGGTTTTCGAATCATGACTCACCACTCGAGTCAGCCGCCCACATGTAGCCTTTGCCACGAACGGTTAGCAAAGTGCAAGGCTTGTCTTTGTTGTCTCGTAGTTTTTCCCGCAGCCGCGCGATGTGCATGTCGATCGTTCGCGTCGAAATTCCTTTGGGGCTTAAACGCCAGACGCTCGACAAGATTTCTTCCCGTGAGATAGCTCGGCCTGAGTTGTTGACGAGATATTGAACGAGCTCAATTTCTTTTTCTGAAAGCTCAACGCGATTGGGCATTCCGTCCTGCGTTTTGGAAAACTGAATCTCACGACGTTCAAAGTCGATTGAGCCATTGGCAAATTGGGCCACATCTAAATTGGTCGGGCGTTCGGGTGAGCGACGCAGTACGGCTTCGACTCGCGCGACAAGTTCTTTGATGCTGAATGGCTTGACTACATAGTCGTCAGCGCCGTCTTTGAGGCCTTGGACGCGATCGGATTCGTCGCCTTTGGCTGTTAAGACGATGACGGGTTGCGTCGGGCGAAGTTTTCTAAGCTCGCGAAGAATCTCCAAACCCGGAACGCCAGGCAGTGCCAAGTCAAGCAACAGCAAGTCGTACTCTGCTGTCGAAGCAATTTGCAGGCCCTCGTTTCCATCGGCGGCTTCGAGAACGTCATAGCCCGAAAACGAAAGTGCGTCCACGATTCCACGCCGAATCGAGGGATCGTCTTCAATGGTTAAGATGGTTGAGCGTGTCATCAGTAGAATCCGTTGGGAGCGTCTCTACCGATTTTAAGTCAAATCAGTTTTCGAGAGATACCCGTATAATTCTACGTCGTGAAGGGATTGGGAAGTGAGTAAGAACGTAACAAGTCTGTAACAAAGACTTGTGGCAGAGCATTTCTTAATCCTACTCATACTCTTAATCCTACTCTCTTCAGATCCTGCCATTCGATCCTGCCATTCGATCTCAATTGTTTCGATCGGATTCTGAGGCCGGCTCTGACGGTGCGAGGCGAAAAAAGAGGTGCAGAGATATAGATTGATCGCCTAACAAGTAACCGAGAGGGGATTCGACAGTGAGCCGTAGGCGCTAGCCGGCGCTCCGAACCACCAGCAAAACAAACCATTCGTTCGGCTGGCCCCCGGCGAGCGCCAA
>CAYMFZ010000649.1:0-3326 GCA_964389585.1 uncultured Pirellulaceae bacterium
ACATTTTCGAATGTTGCCGATGGCGGAACTTTGCAGACGACGGATGGACTTGGTTCGTTTTCAGTCAACTACGTTGGTGGCAACGTTCAGCTCTCAAACTTCTCGGCTGTTCCTGAACCGGGAACGATGGGTGTCTTGTTGGGAGCAAGTTTGCTAGTTCTGTCGCGTAGAAGACGACGAAGCTAACAGGCATTCGGTTTCGAATTGAATTAAATTCCGCCGGTTCTCGCAAAGTTGCGGGTGCCGGTTTTTTGCTGCGCCGCCTGAAGCGCCGTTCGTAGTAGTCGCATTTATGCGGCGTAAGCTGCTTCAGCAGGTTCCGATGGTGCATTTTTGTAATTTGAAATCGCGACGGACCTCACACCGAAAATTTGAGTTTGTCTCGCACGGCCAACCCGATAAATCGGGTTACTACAAACGGTGTGATGACTGGAATGCGATTTGTCGGTGTTTGGGTTACAATTCGGCTTCGGATCAAACTCAACCCGGTGTGCCACAATGAATTTCAATCGAACTTTGCCCAAATTGGTCGGTCTATCGCTCCTGATGTTTCTAATGTTCTCGACAATAACGATAGTGGTTGCCGGCGTGCCAAATGATTCGAAACCGCCGAACGATTCGAAACCGAATATCGTCGTCATCTTGGCGGATGACCTTGGGTATGGAGATGTTCAACCCAACAATCCAGATTCGAAAATTCCCACACCCAACTTCAATCGCCTGGCTAAAGAAGGCGTTAACTTTACCGACGCCCATTCGGGGTCCGGCGTCTGCACACCAACGAGATACGGATTGGTCTGTGGCCGATACGCTTGGCGAACGCAATTGAAGCGGGGAGTCTTGGGTGGTTACTCGAAACCACTGATCGCAACCGATCAACAAACGATTGGAAGTGTCTTGCAGGCGGCGGGCTACCACACCGGTTGCGTGGGCAAATGGCATCTGGGTCTTGGTTGGCAATGGAAAGCCAAATCGCCAAACAACATCAACAATTTTGGAATCGCTGGCGAGCGAGGCATGGTCGACTACGCTCAGCCAATCACCGACGGGCCGACGCATCATGGGTTTGATGAAAGTTACATCATCCCCGCGTCGCTCGACATGAGTCCGTATGTCTACATCAAAAACGATCGCGTTACTGAGATTCCAGAAAAGGTCATTGACGGCGTCAACTTTCCAAAGTTCTTTCGGAAAGGCGAGATCAGTAGCGACTTCAAACACGTCGATTGCCTCAGTCACTTGATGGAGAAGGCCAACGAATTCATTCGTGAGCAGGCAAAAACTGACAAGCCGTTCTTTCTTTACTTTCCAATGCCGGCTCCACACAAACCGGTTATTCCAATGCAAGACTTCGAAGGGAAAACGGAGCTCGGATCCTATGGAGACTTTGTAGCCCAAGTCGATTGGACCGTGGGCGAGGTCATGAAAACGCTTGATGAGGCCGGAGTTGAAGACGACACACTGTTGATTGTCACCAGCGACAACGGCTCATTTATGCACCGCTACGATGACGAAGAAACCAAAGATCATCTCGACGATGAAAAAGTTCAAGGCTATCGCGCCGCAAACCATCAACCCAATGGCAAATTGCGTGGTACCAAGGCCGACGTCTACGAAGCTGGTCATCGCGTTCCGTTTTTCGTTCGCTGGCCCAACAAAACAAGATCCAACGATTCGTCTGACAAGACGATTTGCCATACGGACATTTTGGCGACTGCTGCCGAAGCCGCGGGAGCAACGTTTGACACGCCGAATTCAGAAGACAGTTTTTCTTTTCTACAGTCTGCTTTGTCGAGTCCGACGCGCGAACTTACCCCTCGTCCGATGGTTATCAATCACTCGGCGAACGGAATGTTTGCGATTCGTCATTACCAATTTAAATTGATCTTCGGCGATGGTTCGGGTGGGCGTCAGAAACCTCGTGGTCAAGCATTCAAAAAGCCATATCAGCTGTATAACCTTGAAGAAGATCTTGGTGAGGCCAAAAATATGTTGGATGAGAATCCCAATACAGTTCATAAAGCAGACTTGGTTGAAATCATGACCAACAAGTTTGAGGAACTTGCTCACGGCGATCAAATTTCACCACCTAAAAAGAAGCCAAACAAAAAGAATAATTATGAATCCATCTTGAGTATTAAAAAAAGCGATTTGTCGTTGTTTCGGTCAGTGGTTTGCGCTGTTGCCTTGCTTGGCGGTTTGATTCTTACGCCCGCTGTGTTTGCGCAGTCGGCCCAAGTACGAGTCGATGCGCTGAAGCAGCAAGCGGATGAAGCCAACAAGGCCGATGGTACTAAGGCAGACGAAAAACTTTGGTGTGAGTATGTCGGCGAATCTGGTCCCGGCAAAGGCAAACACATCGTCTTGATTTCAGGTGACGACGAATATCGCAGTGAAGAATCGATGCCAATGTTGGGTAAGATTCTGGCGAAGCATCATGGGTTTAAGTGCAGCGTCCTATTCGCAATCGATCCTGAAACCAACACTATCAAACCGAATCATCAAACCAATATCCCCGGCATGCGATTGCTTGATAACGCGGATTTGATCATCCTCGGTTTGCGATTTCGAAATTTGCCTGACGATCAGATGAAACACTTCGTTGACTATCTGGATTCGGGGAAGCCAATCATCGGCACGCGAACCTCGACTCACGCTTTTAACTACCCGAAAGATTCTCAAAGCAAGTTTAAGCATTTCAGTTGGAGGGACGGTAACTGGAAGGGAGGATTCGGTCAGCAAGTTTTAGGTGATACCTGGATCAGTCACCATGGCGGACATAAGACTCAAAGCTGTCGTGGCGTGATCGTTGAAGGGAGAGAAAGGCACCCGATTCTTAAAGGCGTTACCGATGTATGGGGACCGTCCGATGTCTACGGCATTCGCAACCTGCCCAAGTCCGCGAACGTCTTGATGCAGGGGGCTGTCTTGGATGGGATGAATCCGGACGATGAGCCCGTCGCTGGTAAGAAGAACGATCCAATGATGCCGCTCGCCTGGGTCAAGCGGTTCGAAAGCAAGTCAGGAAAGAAGTCAAAGATCTTTTGCACGACGATGGGAGCCGCAACTGATTTTGAAAGCGAAGATTTGCGTCGAATGATCGTAAATGCGAGTTTCTGGTGCCTAAATATGAAGGACGCCATTCCCGATTCAGCCAATGTGGATTACGTTGGCGAGTACGATCCAACCGAATTCGGATTTGACATTTTCAAGACGGGGATGAAGCCGTCTGATTTTGATTGGAACTCAAATTAGTTCGGTTTGGTAAGACGATTGTGGCCATTCACTCCGTGAATGAGCGCCAGTTCCGAGCGCAGCGACAGAGT
>CAYMFZ010000650.1:0-3326 GCA_964389585.1 uncultured Pirellulaceae bacterium
GATCAGTTGAGGACAACTGATCTACACTGCCCCTTCGCTTCAGATAAAACGACCGTAGAATAGTCGGTTTGACGCAAACGCCACCTCCTACAGCCGACCCATTATGGAAGAGCAGATATTTCACCACACGTACGCCAACGGATTGACTTTGGTGGGCCAGCCGATGCCATGGTTGGAGTCTGCGGCGTTCTCGATCGCGGTACCGGCAGGGCATCGCTACGATCCAGACGGCAAACACGGGCTCGCGAATTTTGCTTGTGAAATGGTTCAGCGTGGTTGCGGCGACCTCAACAGCCGTGAATACATCGAGGCACTGGAGGCACTGGGCGTCGACTACTCTTCCTCGGCATCTCTGTACAACACAAACTACAGCGGCGCGATGCAGGCCGCACAACTGCACGAAGCCCTCGGCATTTTTGCTGATGTGCTTCAACGACCAACCTTTCCGGACGATCAACTTGAAGACGGACGAATGGTTTGTTTTCAGGAGATCGCGGCGCTTGGTGATGACCTCGCCCAACGAACACTTCAACGTTTGCGCGAAAATTTTTACGGGGCAACCGAGGGGCGAAATACTGAGGGTACGCTTGAATCTGTTGGTGCGATCACTCTCGACGACATCAAGCAGTTTTACCAGACCAACTATCGCCCCAACGGTTTGATTATTGCTTGTGCTGGCAAGCTGGATTGGGAGGCCCTCAAAACCCGTGTTGGTGAACTATTTGACGGCTGGAACAAAAAGCCGGAACCTTCCGTGGAGTTGGCATCTCCGGTTCACGGCAACGACCATATCCAACACGAAAGCGAGCAAACGCATATCGCAATCGCCTACCCGGGCGTGGCTTACTCGCACGAAGACTATTACTTGAACCGCGGCGCGATCGGCGTTCTCAGCGGCGGCATGAGTTCGCGTCTGTTTACTGAGGTCCGCGAAAAACGAGGTCTCTGTTATACCGTCTTCGCTTCATGCAACACACTTAAAGACAAAGGTGCAGTACTCTGTTATAGCGGAACCACCAACGAGCGGGCTCAGGAAACTCTCGACGTGATCATTGAAGAGCTTCAAAAACTCGCCGAGGGAATCAAAGAAGACGAGCTTCGGCGATTGAAAGTTCAAATTCGTAGCGGCATGGTGATGCAGCAGGAATCCTGCCGAGGTCGAGCTGGTTCGATCGCGGGTGACTGGTTTCATCTCGGTCGCGTGCGAACTTTGGACGAAGTGACTGACAAGATCAACGGACTCACTGTTGAGTCAATTAACGAATACCTTGCGGCCAACCCGCCACGAAACTTTGACATCGTGACGCTGGGGCCACAACCTTTGGAGTTCAACGAGAATGGAATATCGGCAACACAAGCTTGATAACGGCTTGGAAATTTTGGCCGAGTGCAATCCGCAAGCCTACACGTCCGCGTTTGGCTTTTTTGTCCGCACCGGTGCGCGCGATGAAACGCCCGATGTCGGCGGCGTCAGCCACTTTCTTGAGCATATGGTTTTCAAAGGCACGCCCAATCGAACCGCGGCGCAAGTCAATTTGGAGCTAGACGAAATGGGGTCGGCCAGTAACGCCCGCACGAGCGAAGAAAGCACGATTTATCACGCGGCGGTGTTGCCTGAGTTTCAAACGCCGGTGGTCGATCTGCTCAGCGACATCATGCGTCCGTCTCTTCGGCCTGAAGATTTCGAGACTGAAAAACAGGTCATCATCGAAGAGATCAAGATGTACGATGACCAGCCGCCCTATGGTGGTTACGAAAAGATTATGTCGGAGTATTTCGGCGACCACCCACTCGGGCAAAGCGTTCTGGGGACCGTCGATACCGTTTCCGCGTTAACGCCCGAAGGCATGATGGCTTATTTCGAGGAACGATACAGCCCATCGAATATCTGCTTTGCCGGTGCTGGAAATGTCGACTTCGACAAACTGGTTGAAGACGTTGAGCGCTGCTGCGGTAGCTGGAAAAAGTTCGATCCCAAGCGTGGTAAGGAGAAAGCCGACTACCAAACGGGGTTTGCTTCGATCCATAAACCAAGCTCCCACCAGCAGTACATTCTTCAACTTGCTCCCGGCCCGTCCAGCGAAGAAGAAATCCGCTACGCCACAGCGGTGATGTCTGGGATCATTGGCGACGACGGTGGAAGCCGGCTGTATTGGGAGTTCCTCGACTCTGGATTGGCCGAGTCAGCCGGAATGGGGACTTATGATTACCAAGGCAGCGGCGCAATCATGACTTTCATTTGCTGTGCGCCCGAGCAAGCGCAGGCGAACCTTGAGCGATTGGCGAATCTTCAACGCAAAGTTCGTGATGAAGGAATCACGCAAAAGGAATTGGATCTCGCCAAGCGAAAGATTGCTTCTCACATCGTGTTGGCCAGCGAGCGAACCAACAGCCGTATGTTTTCGATCGGTGCCCAGTGGTTATGCGAGCAGAAGTACAAGACGGTTGGCGAGATCGCAGCGATTTACGAATCGTTGACGCTAGAGCAAGTCAATGAGGCGTTGCAGGCGTATCCTTTGGATCAAAACATGACGGTGACCGTTGGGCCAAGTGAATTTCAGCCGTTGTAAATCAAGTCGCGTGAGCGACCGATTACGAAGTAAGCTTGAGCCTTTGTAGAGCTACGTCGCGTTGGCGACCGATTACGAATAGCCACGTGTTTCAACCCGTGGATAATTTAAACCCACACATTCTCGTCGCATCGCGACCGATCAATCAACATTGTTGCGATTCTTTTCCTTGATCACAAAACAAAAGTAATGCGATACCTCAACCCTTTAAAATGGAACATTGTATGTTGGGTAATGCTATTGCTATGGGCCTTCATTGGATACGGAAACAACGTTCCCTATGGGCGTCCTGATCTGCCGGACGACTTGGTCGAGACGGTAATTGACGGGAGACGTGTGGCAATCTACGACGTTGAATCTTCTTTCGGATTTCCATTCCAATACCACCTAAGCCGCACCCCTGCAAAGATTACGACCTCAACAACTCAAGTCTCGAATTTTTGGCTTGTCGTAAACATGGTTCTTGTCACTCTGACGCTCATCAGTATCGTACTGACAGTGCAAACTTGGTTTCCAAGGTTTTCTGTGCGGGCTTTCTTGTTCGGTGTGTTCTTGGTTGCGTGCCTGTTAACCCTTGGCATATTCGTTTTCAAATCCGACGTTTTCTTGCTCCAAGCGACTTTCGTCTACTCTTTGTTTTTCTCTCCCCTGATTTCCGGGGGATTCGCGTTTAAGTCCATAGCCAATGCCCAAAACTCATCGGGCGCGGGACTTGAAAACTCACCCTGATTGGTGACGACACACTAAGCGCTACGC
>CAYMFZ010000651.1:0-3319 GCA_964389585.1 uncultured Pirellulaceae bacterium
TGGAATCACAATCTGAATATTGTCTTCTGCCGTCGACGTCAAAAATCTTTCGAGGCGGGCACTGCAATGCGCGGGGCCCGCTCCCTCAAAACCATGCGGCAACAACATCGTCAAACCACTTAATCGGTCCCATTTGTCTTCGGCGCTACAAATAAACTGATCCACGATGACTTGGGCGGCATTAAAGAAGTCACCAAACTGCGCCTCCCAGATGATCAGACTATCCGGAGCATCAAGACTGTATCCGTAGTCGAACCCGAGCACGCCCGCTTCGCTCAGCGGACTATTAATGATCTCAACTAGAGCCTGATTGTCGGCCACATGCTGAAGCGGCGTATAACTAACTGCCGAAGCCGTGTCGTGCCAAACCGCATGCCGCTGACTGAACGTTCCGCGGCCGCAGTCTTGTCCCGACAACCGAACAGGATGCCCTTCCGCAGCGAGCGTACCAAACGCGGCCAGCTCGGCCGTCGCCCAATCAACAGGCCTGTTTCCATTGGCCGATTCAATCCGGATCTCCATCAAACGCTTTAGCTTGCGATGCAAATTGAAGCCTTCGGGGACCGTCGACGCGGAACGAATCACATCCGTCAACAACTGTTCCGAGACGCTCGTATTAGCTTCATCATCGGTGCGTTCCTGACCGCCGTAGTACCCTGACCAAAGTCCCTCAAGCGTTTGCGTGTCAGGCGCGTACTCTTTCTTTTTCTTTGTGGCTTCAAATTCTTCTTGCAGTTTAGAAGCACGCTCCTCAGCAATTCCGTCGGCCTCTTCCTGCGTAACCTCTTGAAGCTTCAACAGCCGCTTTAAATAGGCGTCACGAATCGTTGGCCGAGCGTCAATTGTTTTGTACATCAACGGCTGCGTGAACCGAGGCTCATCACTTTCGTTGTGTCCCAGTCGACGGTAACAATACATGTCGATCACAACATCGCGAGCAAATTCACGACGGAATTCCATCGCGAGGTTGACGACTTGGGCGACGGCTTCTGGGTCTTCTCCGTTTACGTGGAAAATTGGAATCTGAAGCATCTTCGCCACGTCGCTGGCGTAAGTGGTCGAGCGGCTATCGTGTGTGTCGGTTGTGAATCCAACTTGATTGTTGACGATCACATGCAGCGTCCCACCGACTTTGTAACCTTCTAACTGGCTTAGATTCAAAGTCTCTTGAACCACGCCTTCGCCCGCGAATGCCGCATCGCCATGAATCAAAACCGTCATCATTTCTGATTGGTTGGTGTCGTTGGAGCGATCCTGCTTGCTGCGACATCGGCCCATTGCGACCGGATTCACAAACTCAAGATGGCTGGGGTTAAAGCAAAGCGAAATATGGAGTTCCTTGCCTTTGCTCGTCACCCAATCGTTCGAATGCCCCAAGTGATAAAGCACGTCGCCGCCGCCGCGATTCGTTTCTGGATCGGGATCATCAAATCCCCAAAAGATATTCTGTGCCCGCTTGCCCATGATGTTGGCAAGTACATTCAAGCGTCCGCGATGCGCCATCCCGAGCACGACTTGCTTGACACCGTGATCGCCGGCCTTTTCAAGCGCGAGATCGAGCAGCGGAATCAGCGTCTCGGCCCCCTCAAGTGAAAACGTTTTTGCGCCGAGAAACTTCTTACGCATGAACTCTTCAAAAATCACGGCGTCGGTTAGCTTCGTCAGAATTCGCAATTGTGTCTTGCGATGAAGCTGCATTCGATTTCGCGAGCCCTCCATCCGAGACTGTAGCCAATTTCGAACATGGTGATCGTCGATGTGCATGAACTGAACACCGATCGAGCGACAATAAGTCTGTCGCATTAGCGTTACGATTTCTTCGAGCGTTCGAAAGTTCTGACCATCAACGGTGCGGGCCGAAAACTTCTTTGAAAAGTCCGAAGGCAACAGGCCATAAGAATCAAGGTTCAATTCGTTATTGGTTTCGCGCGGTCGACCAAGTGGATCGATGTGCGCTTCGAGGTGTCCGCGAACTCGGTAACCTCGAATCAGTTGGTCTACACGATCTTGAAGCTGGGCGACGCTGCGGCGGCCGGGCGATGTCAGATGCGGTTCCGCTGCGCTCTCCGTGGAGGCTTCGGGAAGTCTCGACGGATCGAAGTTTTCAGCCGCGGGATCAAACGTTTCGAAATAGGCCTGCCATTCGGGCGGCAGTGAAGAAGGATCTTGTTGATAATCGTCAAACAGACTGTCGATGTAGGCTCGACTAAATACGTTCATTACTCAACTGCCGATCGTCGTCACAGGCGAGGATTCGTCCATGAAAGAAAAGCCAGAACAACGTTTCTTGGGCGAATGATGGTCGCTTGGTCGGGTTGTTCAAAAAATAAATTGATGGATGGCAAACGGATTGTTCTTCGCTTCACTCCAACCCGAATTTAACGCCGCGATTCCGAAACTCAGCGTTCCTGAAACTCAACGCTTCCGAAAACTCAATGTTCCCGAATTATCACAACTTATCGAAATGCGTCTATCGTTTCCATTGCACAAATCCATATTTTAAACGTATTCGAAGAAGTTTTTAATCCACCACAAAGTGGCTTGACCAGCGAATAGAATCATCATCAAAACGGCAACGCCCAAACAGGATTGAATAGATTGAACGACATTCAATTGGCTTGGCGATGTTCGATCGCAGCATCGAATTGCCAAGATCTATCCAACCGGTAATCGTTAAAGTCGATTGTTTCACTAAATGAAACCACTCAAAGCCCCATTTCCGAAGCCGATTCCTTGCGTTTTGTGCCCAATTGAAAAATAATCGGGTCATGGATTCGCCTGAACGAATGTTGAATATCCCCAACCGCCGAGCGGAATTTTCGGCCATGAACGACGCACGTTTTGGTAGTCGATCTGGCAATCGCTGCGAGGGATCCAAGTGGGGCTGGCAATCGCAAAATCGAAATGGATTTACGCTGGTCGAGCTCCTCGTCGTGATCGCCATCATTGGGATCTTGATTGGGATGTTGCTTCCTGCGATCCAATCCGTTCGCAACGCGGCTCGGCGGATTAGCTGTGCCAACAACCTGAGGCAAATCAGTTTGGCTCTGGCCAACTACGAGTCAGGCCACCAGCACTTTCCCAGTAGTTTCAATGCTCCACTTGGCCAAGTCACCCGTGGCTCTTGGTCGATTCACGCCAAACTGCTGCCGATGGTCGAGCAAGGCAACGCTGCCAATCATATCGACCTTAACACCGACTGGCACCAACAAGTCGACACAGGCATGCCAGCTTTTGGCGTTCCTGTTTACTCTTGTCCCAGCGATTTCAACGCGGGTGCCCGAACGCGAATGAAACGCGGTGATCCTGGATACGAAAA
>CAYMFZ010000652.1:0-3305 GCA_964389585.1 uncultured Pirellulaceae bacterium
TCTGAAAATCTGCTTGCCAAGACGAGCACGGTTGTGGCTCAGCTTTACGGTTCTCTCGGCGCGACCGGCAAGGGACACGGCAGCGACAAAGCAGTTCTCGGCGGCTTGGCAGGCTTCGCACCTGAAGCCGCTGATCCGAATGAGCTAACGACGCTAGTCAATTCCGTTGAAGCCGACAAAGAAATTTTGCTTCTTGGCAAACACAAAATCTCATTCGACCCCAAAGTTCACTTTGAGTTTTCAGGCGTCGTGCTGGACTTCCATTCCAATGGCTTGAGGTTCATCGCCAAAGACGCCGATGGCAACGAACTTGCGCAGAAAACTTACTACTCGGTCGGCGGCGGTTTTGTCGTTGATGAAAACGCAACTGGCTCCGATCGAATCGTCCCTGACACAACGCAACTCCCCTACCCTTTCGAAACCGGCGTCGAGCTTCTTCGGTTGTGTAACGAAAACGGATTATCGATCAGCACCTTGATGTTGAAAAACGAAACCGCGTGGCGCGATGAACTTGAGATTCGTGAGCGGTTGCTCAAAATTTGGTCGGTCATGAGGTCTTGTGTCCAGCGCGGTTGCCAGGAAGAAGGAATTTTACCGGGTGGCCTCAAGGTTAAACGTCGCGCGGCTCACATGTTTCGGCAGCTTCAATCAGAATCGTCAGACGACATTTTCAACAGCCGCATGGACTGGGTGAATCTATGGGCACTTGCCGTCAACGAAGAGAACGCGGCGGGCGGCCGAGTCGTGACCGCTCCGACCAACGGCGCGGCAGGGATCATTCCATCGGTAATGCATTATTACACCGAATTTTGCAAAGGCGCATCCGATGATGGCGTCGTGCGTTTCCTTCTCACCGCGGCAGCGATCGGAACGCTGTTCAAAATCAACGCGTCAATTTCTGGCGCCGAAGTCGGTTGCCAAGGCGAAGTCGGATCAGCTTGTTCGATGGCGGCCGGAGGTTTGGCGGAGGTGCTGGGCGGCACGCCGGAACAAGTCGAGAACGCAGCAGAGATTGGGATGGAACATAATCTGGGCTTAACTTGCGATCCAATCGGCGGACTTGTTCAAGTCCCTTGCATCGAACGCAACGCGATGGCTGCAGTCAAAGCGATCAACGCCGCTCGATTGGCATTGCGCGGAGACGGGAAACATTTTGTCTCACTCGACAAGGTCATCAAGACGATGCGCGAAACAGGAAAAGACATGCAGTCAAAATACAAAGAGACCGCTCGAGGTGGTTTGGCAGTCAATGTAATCGAATGCTAATTGTGGCATTTCACTCCGTGAAATAGCGCCAGACCTGATGCGAAGCGAAGGTTGTCCAGAACCTGATGCAAGCGAAGGTTGGCAATCATTTCTAAACACAGATAAGAAGAAAAAAGAGAAACACTCTGTCGCTTCGCTCGAGCCGGCGCTCGTTCACGGAGTGAACGGCCACAATTGGAATCCACAATTAGAACCCACATTTGGTCGGCCAAATCCGAATCAAGAATGAAATCTCTCCTTTGTCGACTTCGTGCCGATTGCAATTCTTCAGGTTCCAATCCTCGCGCTGAAAATATGCCAATGTCTTTTGCTTCTTAAAGATTTTGTTGAAGCAATTTTTGTTTACGCAAAACTGGATCGAACACCAGAAATCCACCATACTGTTGCTCGACAACTTTGCCGTGTCAAAAAACGATGTCCGGATTTAAACCCAAAGCGACTGACGCGGGCTATCTCACTTAAAGCTTCAAAATTCAACAGGCCTCGACAGATGCGAAAAAGCCTCCTCTCAATCGTATTCTTATTCTTGTTGATTGCTGGAAATGATCTCCTCGCTGACGAGCGACCAAACGTCTTGTTTTGCATCGCCGATGACTGGGGTTGGCCTCATGCCGGAGCCTACGGTGATCCGGTTGTAAAAACGCCCGCCTTTGATCGACTCGTAAAGGAAGGCGTCTTATTCGATAACGCCTACATCTCGGCGCCGTCATGCACGCCATCGCGGAATGCGATCTTAACGGGCCAGTACCATTGGCGTTTGGCTGGTGGAGGTAACTTGCATAGCGTTCTCGACACGAAGCATAAAACTTATCCGCACCTACTCGCCGACTCCGGCTACTTCACAGGCCATTGGCGGAAAAGCTGGGGTCCTGGCAAAGTCGACAACTGGCTTGCGTCTCCGGGAGGCCATCCCGCTGGTAAGAAATTCGGTAGCTTCAACGAATTCATTGACGCTTGGCCGCGCGAGAAACCATTTTGTTTTTGGCTGGGAGCAAGCGACCCTCATCGAGGTTACAAGCTGAACTCTGGTCGTGAAAGCGGCATGGATATCTCAAAGATCAAACTGTTCGACCACTATCCTGACAGCGAAACGATTCGCTCCGATGTGGCGGACTACTATTTCGAAGTCCAACGTTTCGACAGCGACGTTGCGGCGGCGATTACAAAACTCGAAGAGCTCAACGTTCTCGAAAACACAATCGTTGTCATGACCGGCGACCACGGCATGCCGTTTCCACGTTGCAAAGCGAATCTCTACGATAGTGGTGCCCGAGTGCCAATGGCGGTCCGCTGGCCAAAGCACTTTCTGGGCAATCGCGTCGTTACGGATTTTGTCAGCACAACAGATTTGGCACCCACGTTTCTCGACCTTGCCGGTGTGCCTATCCCCGATGCGATGACGGGAAAGAGCTGGATGAAAATTCTAAAGTCAGATCAAACAGGCCGAGTCGAACCTGATCGCGATCACGTGCTGACCGGAAAAGAACGCCACGTCCCTTGTCAGGAAAAAGGGATCCCTGGAGGCACGCCAATGCGCGCGATCCGAACAGATCAATACCTACTGATTCACAACTACAAGCCTGACCGCTGGCCAGCGGGAACACCCAACTACAAGAACGCTCACATTCCAAGTTGCTGGATTGGCGATTGCGACAACGGTCCCACGAAAACTTACATGGTCGACAACAAAGACAAAGACGACTTGCACCGTCGCGCGTACGATTTGGCTTTTGCTAAGCGACCTGAGTGGGAATTGTACGACATGAGCAAAGACCCTTCGCAACTGAACAACGTCGCGGGTGAATCGGAGTACGCGGAAGTCAAAAAGGAACTTACGGCGCGACTGACATCTGGCTTATTATCGACTGGTGATCCGCGTGAAACTGGCGATGACGCCGATGAAATTTTCGATACGCCAAAGTATCTCGGCAATGGACCGAGGCATCCGAGCTTTAAGAAGCCCAACAAAAAGAAGAAACGAAAGTAGTTTCCCTGCCATCGTTTCGATCTAGATTTTCAAATACCCAACAAAATTTCAA
>CAYMFZ010000653.1:0-3303 GCA_964389585.1 uncultured Pirellulaceae bacterium
CTTCACAGGCAGCGACAAAGACGGTCCGACATGGTCATTCGTCATCGCCTGCGCCCTACTTCTACTTTGGGTTGTCGGTACTCAAAAATGGGTCGACAACGCAATTGAAACCATCATCGCATGGGCATTGAAGAAATGGACGGATCTCGACGTCCGCGACTACGTATCACTTTTGCATTTGGCCGATGGTTACGTTGTCTACGAGATAACCATCAATGAAACAGACTGGGTCTCAGACAAAACTTTGGCCGAATCAACGTTGTCCGCAGAAGGGATTTTGGTTCTGGGCATTCATCGAGCCAACGGAAAATATGTTGGCAGCCCCGACGGCTCGACCGTTGTCTTGGCCGGAGACGTACTGTCGGTTTACGGTCGACATCAGCGATTGGAAGAACTTGATGTTCGTAAAAAGGGTTACGAAGGCGATCGCGCTCACAAAATTGCGATCGAGACTCAACAGAAAGTCAATCAGGAAAAAGCAGAGGGAACGCCAGATGAATAGCTTGGCCAATAGATGCCCGAGTCGATTTCTAGCGATCGGCTTGCTTGCTGGAATGATTGCGATTGGAGCGAATGCTTCAACAAGTCTTGGACAGTCAGAGCAAGCAGCTAAAAAAGCCGAAAACCCGCCACTGATCGATAACCTCAAATCGCGAACTGATAGCCTCCGTTTTGAAGAATTGATCCGCCGATCAACTGTCGAATCCGAACTTTTCCGCCGTTCACTTTTCGAAACTGAAACCCCAAAAATCGAGTTGATCGCCAAAGCCTGCACCCAGTTTCGCGACTCCGAGGAGTTGAAAGACTTTCTCAGCCGAGACAACCACCAAGGCTTCGATCTCTCTCGCTTCACGCTTGACGCGTCCCAGATACAGTCTGCAATCAGCGGAGAAAGGACCATTCCCGATCCGTTCACGTTCTATGGCTCATTCGAGGGTAAATGGTTTGGGATGTGGGAGAAGAACGAAGTCGATCATCACTGGGGGCCTTACGTTGTGCTTGAGCCTGCCACCAATTTTCCAATTGCCAGCGACAACCAGAAGGATTCGATTCAACTGAAAGGTTATCAATACGTTTGGGTTGGAGATGGCTATGGAATCAATCACATAGTTTCGTCCAAAGACGGAAAACAGAACTACTTATTGGGCTACGTCGTTCACTTAAAAGAGGCTGATCCAACCAAAGAGGTTGTTCGCCGACCTCACGTTGGAGTCTTTGATGGTCCAGATCGATTAATTTGGATCACGCGGAGCGAAGTCTTTTTTGAAGAGACAATACGCGGACTCTCGCCGCAACTGAGCTCCTACTTCATTACGGGCTTTCGATATTCAATCGAAGCAAACAAACTCACCGCGAGCGAAGTCTTCCGAACGGTTTACAGCCGAAACCCGAAGAACCGATTGCCGTGGAGAGGTGAAGCGATGAAGTTTTCAGTCCAGTCAGTCAAGAGAAATAGCTCAAAAGATTGATTGGGCCGAAAAGCTTCAAGCTCAAATGGTTTAAGAATCTATCCCAAAAACCAAGAGTTAATTCGACAGTTAGCCGAAGACAGTGAGCCGAAGGCGCTAGCCTCGGGCCAGGACAGCCAGCAAAACGAGCCACTCGTTGGGTTGGCCCGAATCTAGCCCCTACAACTTTCGGGATAGCTCTAAGTCAAATAGGCTTTGACGCTTCAATCAAGAGAGTCGAATGATCCACAAACTCCCTTTCGACTCCGCTAAAATTCACTTACAGATATCAATAGCTTCATTTCTGTCTCCTCAATTTTGAGCTTCCATCGCTTTCCGTCGAAATTCAAAACCAATTGCTGGTGCTTCTCTTCCGAGCTTTCCGATTCCAACGAAAAGTACTCGCCTTTCATCACACGCGTCACCGAACCTCGGTCATCTGAAACGGGTCCTTCATAGTCAAGATAAGCCTTGCGATGGTTGGGCAGCCGTTTTGCCTCCACCGTCTCTCCGTGTTCCAGCGGCTCGCAGATCGCATAGGTCTCCAACGAATCACCCTGCTCCAACATCAAATCCCAATGGCTTTTGCAAGCGTGGCCAGCGGGAAATTCGTGATACAACACAACGAATCGGCTGCGATTGTCAGCATCGTCAGTTTTCGTTTTTGAATCATTCATCGCAACAGCCCAGATAGCCCTTGGCGCTGAGAACTTCGTCTTTCAAGATAACAGCATGAACCCAGCGACGTCTCAAACCGAAACTCAAGAATCGAACGAGCGTAAGTTCGTTTTACCCCACGTTCGCCCCATTAACATTGGCAACGTTACGGTCGACCCACCGATTTTGCAAGCGCCCATGGCGGGCTTTACGAACTATGCGTTTCGACAGATCGTCCGCGAGTTTGGCGGCTCTGGCTTGATCGCGACCGAAATGGTCAACGCGCGGGGATTTGTCTGGCTAGACGAAAACACGCCGGAACATCCTGAAAGACTTTGGGGCGTTCGCGACGAGCCGCGTCCGCTTGCGGTCCAGATTTGGGACAACCAACCGGAGACGATGGCCAAGGTCGGTCGGCGACTTGTCGAAGACTATCAAGTCAGTATCGTCGACATCAATTTCGGCTGCCCAGTCAAACAAGTTACGGAAAAAGCAAAGAGCGGCAGTTACCTACTTCGTACACCCGACAAAATGGGAGACATCATCTCGGAAGTCGTTAAGGCTTGCGCTCCCACACCTGTCACGGCGAAAATCCGATTGGGCTGCACACGCGACAACATTAACGCAATCGACGTTGCCCAAGTCGTTGAGGGTTCGGGTGCGGCGGCTTTAACCGTGCATGGCAGAACCGCCCAAGACATGTTTCGTGGACATTCCGATTGGGATCGAATCTCCGAAATCAAACCTTATCTTAAAAACATTCCATTAATCGGAAATGGCGATCTCGATAGTGCGGAAAAGGTCATGCACGCCTTCAAGAACTACGACGTTGACGGCGTGATGATCGCACGTGCGTGCCTTGGAAGACCCTGGCTGTTTGCTCAATGTCAAGCTGCTCTGTTAGGTGAACCCGTCCCGCCGGATCCCTCACTTGCCGAGCAACGAAAGTGTTTGCTTCATCATTTTGATTTGATCGTCAAACGATTCGGCGAAGACAAAGGCTCACAACTAATGCGGCGATACGCCTGTTGCTACGCACAGGGGCGATTTGGCGCAAGACATTTCCGAACTCACGTGGCCAAGGTAAGTTCCGCCAAAGAATTTCATGCCGTAGTCGAAGAGTATTTCCCAAAGGACAAAGAAGACTAAGAGCCTATCCCATAACTATGGTGACCGTAAAATTCCATGTGATAGTGAG
>CAYMFZ010000654.1:0-3264 GCA_964389585.1 uncultured Pirellulaceae bacterium
GAACGGTAATCTGAGCCGGTTTTGAAAGTCTTCCATCGGTAAATCGTGGTCGACGAAAAACGATATCGTAGCTTTGCCATTCACCGGGCGCGCGACTTGCGTTGACTAACGGCGGGTATTGACCGTAAACGGATCCTGCACTGCCGTCGGCGTAAGTCGTGTTTTCGAAACTATCAAGGACCTGGACTTCAAACTCACCCATCAAGAACACGCCGCTGTTGCCGCGTCCTTGGCTGTTGCCTTTTACCTGCTTCGGCGAGGCGAATTCCAAGTGAACCTGGCAGTCTCCAAATTCATGCTTTGTGAAAACAAAACCACTTTTGGGTACCGACTCCATCGCGCCGTCAACAATTTTCCATTTGGCTTCACCATCTCGACCGCGCCACATCGACATATCAGTTCCATCGAACAACACAATCGCGTCACTCGGAGCACCACCGACGTTTTCACTTGGTTTCACAACCGTTGGCGCTGGGCGACTCAAGTCATGTGCCTTCCAACCGGTATCCAATTGCGCCGATGCAAAACTACTTCCCAAGCAAAAAGCAACAAAAGTGAAAGCCGTAAAAAATCGCATGAACTATTTCCTGTTGTATCTATTTGTTTAGAAAGCCGACCAAACCGTAACTCGTTTGACCAGTTCAATGTTAAGTTGAGTTTCAAGGTCGCATCAGAGCGGCAAAAAAAAATCACTTGGCCAAACGATACTGCTGCTGCCATTCTTTGGGCTTAGCCGGGGTCACCGTTTCGTCGCCGTATCGAGTTCTCAACGCCTCAAGTTCCGCTTTCATTGTCGAAACTTCGTCCTGATATTCAGGATCGTTGTAAACGTTCATCTTCTCGTCTGGATCTTTTTCTAGGTCGTAGAATTCCCACTCGTCGAACTCGTAGATGTGAAACAGCTTATAACGTTCGTTGCGAACGCCATTGTGCTTCGGACACATGTGAACGCTCGGGTACTCGTAAAAGTGGTAATAGATCGACTTACGCCAGTCGTCGACTGTTTCACCACGAAGCAACGGCACCAACGACTGGCCTTGCATGTCATCTGGTACTTTTGCGCCCGCCATTTCCAAAAACGTTTCAGCGTAATCAAGATTTTGGACCAAGTTTTCATTAACGCTGCCGGGCTTGGTATTGCCGGGCCACTTGATAATCAGCGGCATCTTCAACGACTCTTCGTACATCCATCGCTTGTCGTACCAACCATGATCACCGATGTAGAAACCTTGATCGGAAGAATACACCACGACCGTGTTGTCTTCGAGATTATTGTCCGAGAGGTATTTCATAATCCGGCCAACACTATCATCAACGCCGCGGACGCAACGAAGGTAATTTTTTGCGTAGCGTTGGTACTTCCAGCGAACAAGGTCTTTGCCAGTTGGTTTCGCTTTGTCGAGCGCGTCGTTTTCTTCTTTGTAAGCCGCGTTCCACACCTTGAGTTGCTCTTCCGTCATCTTCTTCATGTTTCGAGCGCCTGACTTATCCGTCTTTAAGTCTGGGTCGCCATCCCAACCTTCCGGCGGGTTGGCAAACAAGTCGTAAACGATGTGCATGTGCCGGTCGATTTCCATTTCCTGGTTTCGAGCCGCAGGTGCATTGTCGGTGTACTTGTCAAACAAGGTATCTGGTTCTGGAATTTCAACGTCGTCGTAAAGATTCAAGTGTTCGGGTGCCGGCATCCAACAACGGTGCGGCGCCTTGTGCTGACACATCAATAAAAACGGTCGATCCTTGTCTCGATCTTTATCTAACCACTCAATCGCCAAATCAGTCACGATCTCCGTGCAATGCCCTTCGACCTGTCGTTTTCCGTCTTGAGAAATCAAGCGCGGATTGTAGTAGTCGCCTTGTCCAGGCAAGATGTCCCAATAGTCGAACCCTTGCGGATTCGATTTGAGATGCCACTTGCCAATCATCGCCGTTTGATAGCCAACTTTTTGAAGCAGCTTTGGGAAAGTCTGTTGCGAACCGTCAAAGCTATTCCCGTTATTCATAAAGCCGTTGAGGTGGCTATGCTTTCCCGTAATGATCACGGCACGACTGGGACCACAAATCGAATTCGTGCAAAAACTGTTTCGAAAAAGCATTCCCTGTCGCGCGAGCGCATCAATGTTTGGCGTAGGATCCGTGCTTTTCAACCATCCGTCATATGCACCAATCGCGTTGGGCGAATGGTCATCGGAAAAGATAAATACAATGTTAGGCCGTTCGTCAGCCAAAATTGGCGTCGACAAACCAACTAGCATGACAAGCGCAGCGATAGCTCCAGCTGCGTGGATAAGCAATGGATGGGAAGCATTTCGTAGCATCGAGTTCTCCGTTTTGATGAAACTTGCACCGATTCTACACATTAAATCTGGCTAAAAAAGCATCACTATTCCAACTCAATCACTTTCTGCCAAAATAGAAGCTGAGAGTCCAAGTAAATTAAGCCAACCACCTTTCACCGACATTTCAATAGGCCAATGGCGCAACGCATTTTCCTTTTTCTGACTTGCATCGCATCAGTGATTCATTGCGGAAGCTTGGTCGCTGATGAACTTGATTCCAAAGCTCAAGCTTTTTTGAAATCGAACTGTGTTGATTGTCACGAAGGTGAAAATGCGGAAGCCGGATTCGATCTCGCCAAACTTTCAACTGACTTTTCCAAGACCGACGTCGAAAAATGGACTCGTTTGATTGATCGAGTTCATGACAACGAAATGCCGCCAGCCGATTACGGAACTCTTGATTCGACAGAGAAAGATGAATTTCTGAATCTGGCCGGGACGTGGCTGAAGAATGAACAGCGAGGCAAATTTGAAAAACTGGGCCGCGTTCGTGGTCGGAGATTGACCAATCTCCAACTCGAAAGAACTCTTCACGACTTGCTCGGCGTGGACATTCCGTTGGCTTCGCTGATGCCCGACGAACCCAAGGTCAATGGCTTCACGACGGTGGCTGACGGCCAACCCATGTCGCATTTCCAGCTTGAACAACACTTGAACGTAGTTGATACCGCGCTCGACGAAGCCTTTCGACGTGCGACGAATTCAAAATCAGACGAGTCCAGCAAGAAGCTTTCGGCAAAACAACTTTCACGCAGTAGGAGAAACCGTCGTTGTCGAGATCCCGAGTTGATTGATGGGCTGGCGGTAACCTGGACCGGCACGCTGCCATTTTACGGTCGGATGCCGGCGACACGAGCTAATGAGGCAGGCTGGTATCGAATGACCGTGCGTGCCAAAGCACTCAATCCGCCCAGCAGCGGATCCGTGT
>CAYMFZ010000655.1:0-3264 GCA_964389585.1 uncultured Pirellulaceae bacterium
CGCATCATCCAACTTCCCTCTGAGTTTCAGCTTCCAGGTTACTAGCTTTCTTCCGAGACTCGAATTCTTTTTGAGCACTTAATTTCGGTCAAAGCGATTCTGACCGTCGAATTGATCGACGAGCACCGCCTGCCATGGGTCGCTTACCAATGGCACAAAGATGGCGAGATCGAATACCATTCACTTGCCGTCGACGATAACAGCTGGGAATTCAGTTAACGTACCGTAGTGGCAATCTGTTCATTTCAGCATAAAATCTCAATTCGAATGGCGAGTTCCACCTCAATGAGAAAAGCTAAACTGATGTTCCGATTGAAATTTACAATTTTGGCAACAGTCTTGGTTCTAACAATACCGTCGCTTTCCATAGCTCAAACTGAAAAAACTAGAGCAACCGAGACACAACCCGCCACAAATTTTTCGACGCCCGACGCTGAAACGATCGGTGACGAGATGAGCGTAAAACCTGGCGTCAACAAAAGCTTTATCGATCCGAATCTTGAAGTCGATTCGTTTGTCAAACGCTTTGAGATCGAAAGTCGAGAAGTCTTCTTAACTCGCGAGCGAATTGTGGCTGCTTGTGAAATTGAAAAAGGCGACACCATTGCGGATGTTGGCGCTGGAACTGGCCTCTTCACGCGATTGTTTTCCGCAGCCACTGGCGACCATGGCTGGGTTTACGCCGTTGATATAGCTCCACGCTTTATCGAACACATTAATCGTGAATCGCAAAAGATTGGAATCAACAACGTTACGGGTGTGCTATGTGCTGAAAACAGTATTAACTTGCCACCCAGTTCGGCCGATGTTGTCTTTATCTGTGACACTTACCACCATTTTGAATATCCCAAATCTACGCTTGCCTCCATCAAGCGTGCTCTGGAAGACGACGGGCATTTGATCGTGATTGACTTCGAACGAATCGAAGGTGAAAGTCGCGAGTGGACGATGGGTCATGTCAGAGCAGGCAAAGAAGTTTTCAGAGCGGAAATCCTCGACGCCGGGTTTACGCTTGTTGAAGAAAAGAAGATCAAGGGATTCAAGGAAAACTACTTCCTGAAGTTTCGAAAAGACTCAACAGTCAAATAGCTTTCGACCTGAGCGACTCATTCAAGTCCAGGAGCTTCAGCGGCACCTTCTCGCCGGGATGACTCTGCTCAAGATCGACAAGTAGAAAGGCAAGCGTCGATTGCACTTGTGTTGATCAGTACGTATCGCGCGCTGGGCGGCGGATGGGAGACTAATGGCAGCAATGGATCAACGCAAATGGCGCTGGTTGAAACGCCAATATCTTTTGTCAATCAGTAAACTCTGGCTACGAATCGGTTAGGATACAAAACGCGTTCTCTCTATTAATCGCGTTTGAACCTACGGCCAAATCATGAATTCGACGCTACACAAAATCCTGCTGTTCGCTTTTTCCGTTGCACTACTCTCGCTTCAATCAAGAGGATACGCGGATCAGCCGATCGCCCAACCGAAACGTCAACCTAACATCGTCTTGATAATGGCTGACGACGTGAGTTGGGAGGCGTTCGGTTGTTACGGCGCCGAAGATTACAAAACACCCAACCTCGATCAACTGGCCAAATCTGGGATGCGTTTTGCTCATTGCTACTCAACTCCGATTTGCACAACGTCTCGCGTGCAGATCATGACTGGGAAATATAACTTTCGAAATTACACGCATTTCGGATATTTGAATCCTGACGAAAAGACGTTTGGTCATTTGCTTCAAACCGCAGGTTACAAAACGGCAATCGCGGGGAAGTGGCAGCTTAATGGGCTTTACAATTCATTGCCGGGTCACGATGACGCAACTCGCCCGGTCAAAGCAGGATTCGATGAGTACATGCTTTGGCAGTTAACCACAGGCAAAGGCGGCGAACGCGGGGGCGAGCGATTTTGGAGTCCGCCAATCGAGCACAACGGAAAATTTCTGACCAAAGAAATGAACGACGGCAAATATGGGCCTGATATGTTTTGTGACTTCGTTTGTGACTTCATGAAGCGAAACAAGGATTCGCCTTTCTTCGTTTACTATCCAATGGTTCTCGTTCACGATCCATTCTTGCCAACGCCCGATACGATTGGGGATCACCCAGTCGATGCAAAGAACCATAAGTCAGCCAACAAAGCGCCAAAAGATCGCGCGAAGAAGAAAGAGAATTTTGTTGCCATGGTGAACTACATGGACAAAATCGTAGGACGAATTGTTAAACAAGTTGAAGACATCGGGCAATCTGAAAACACAATCATACTTTTCACCGCCGACAACGGGACCAATCGGACAATCACATCGACTTGGAACGGCCAACAGATTAAGGGCGGCAAAGGTGGCATGCAGGACATGGGAACGCATGTGCCGCTGATCGTTTCCTGGAAAGGCCACACGCCTAAAGACTTTGTGTCAAACGACTTGATTGACTTTACCGATTTCTACGCAACGTTTGCCGAAGCGGCTGTTTCGGCAACTGAAGGCGCGTCGCAAGCTTCGAGTCAACTCGATGGACAAAGCTTTTTTCCGCAACTAAATGGGCTGCCGGGTACACCTCGTAAGCGGGCATTTTGTCACTACGAACCTTACTGGAACAAAAAGCCTGGTCAGTTCGCGCGAACCGGAGATTACAAACTTTATCGTGACGGAAGACTGTTCAACGTGCCCAATGATTTGAAAGAGCTGACTGATCTTTCGCAATCCAAAAATGAGGAAGTTCAGACGGCTTACCAATCGTTGTCGTCGTTTTTGAAAACTTGTCCACCTGCTCCACTTGGTCCTAAGGCCAACCGAGATACAGTGGAGCGGCCGGTTTATCCTGATTGGAAGTTTGGTGAGAATTGAATTGGAGGTCTTTCGATAGTCTGCGTTATGATCACGGAGTGATCAACGACTATCGATAGTCGTTGATTGCTCCGCAATCATAACGTGAAGTGCAAAATCTCTTACCACTTCAAAAAAGACGCGATTGATAGTGATTCACCAAGAGGCAGCGTCGGTTTTTGTGATCACCCGTTTTGAGATTCAATTACCGCAGAGATCTAATCAGCGAACAATCCAGTCAGCTTAGGCCATCTTAGTTATCCAAACAACGAAACGATTCAGCCAGCGAACTAATCTAACCAACGAATTGGTTCAATCCATTGAGAGATTCGATTTGTTTGGCTTAGAGATCTAATCCATTTAGCGATTCAAGTACTCGGTTTATTGTGATTGGAAGTTTAGTGAAAATTGCATTGGAGGTCTTTCGATAGTCTGCGTTATGA
>CAYMFZ010000656.1:0-3263 GCA_964389585.1 uncultured Pirellulaceae bacterium
TAACCGTATTGTCGTGGCTTGCTGTGGCAATAAAGCGCCCATCCGCCGAAGCGTCGATCGAAATCACTTGCATCGCATGCCCGTAAAGCACGTTTTGGCTTGACGCAAACTCCGTGCGAAGAAACTGGCTTTCCCATCCTGACTCATGGTCGTTGAGAGAATTCAGCATCCGCCAAGCCGATTCAACATTGCCAAGCTGCCAGTCGCTCCATGCCGACTTGATCCGAATTGCGTGTAAGCGAGACTCTGCCATCGACTCCGCGTGTCTGGCTTCCGCCTCCGCCAATCGTGCTTTTTGAGATTCATTCTTGGCTGCGACGGAGCTTCGATTTGCTCGCTCGGCTTCTGTCAGTGCTGTGACGAGACCAAAAGAAGTTCCAACAATCCCAAGCAGCAACAAAGCTGCAAACCCGATGGAAGCGGCGACCAAGCCACGGTTTCGCTTGTACATTTTCTGCAAGCGATAAGTCGCGGACGGTGGAGTCGCGCTGACCTCGTCGTTTTCAAGAAATCGCTCAACATCCAACGCCAATCCGTGTGCGGTCTGATATCGCCGAGTACGATCTTTCTCCAACGTTTTGAGCACAATCCAATCAACGTCGCCTGATGTTTCTTGAATCAGCTTTTCAGGTTTTGTGGAACGAAGATCAGCGACCTTGGCCATCTTTTTCTCGTCCAGCACTCGCAAATGGGCACTTGGTCGAATCGGTTCCTTTTCACGAATCAACTCAAGCACTTGAATAAATGAGTTTGTGCTGATGGTTTCATTGTCCAGAGGCGTACCACCGGTAATCAATTTATAAATCATGACGCCCAACGAATAGATATCGCTTCGCGTGTCGACATCATTCGAATTCATTTCCGCTTGCTCGGGACTCATGTACTGAAGCGTGCCAACGACTTTTCCAAACTCGGTAAACATCGTTTTATCGGTCAAGACACTATCGTCTTTAAGTGCTTTTGCGAGCCCAAAATCAATCACCTTTGGCGACGGCTGTCCATCGTACTGTGTAACGAGAACATTCGAATGCTTCAAATCACGATGAAGAATTCCTTTCTGGTGCGCGTGCTGAATCGCTCGGCAAACAGGAATCATTAATTCCAATCGCTCTCTCAATCCAAGTTTTCGTTGATCGCAGTATTTGTTAAGTGGCATTCCATTGACTAATTCCATAACGAAAAACGGATTACCTTTGTCAGTCGTTCCAGCATCCAAAATTTTGGCGATATTCTGATGATCCATCATGGCAATCGCTTGGCGTTCAGCTTCAAAGCGCGCGATCGCCTTTTTTGACCCGATTTCCGACCTGATCACCTTCAACGCGACTTTGCGGCGAACTGGCTCAAGCTGTTCAGCCATCCAAACCGTTCCCATGCCGCCTTGGCCAATCTGTTGAAGCAGCTTGTAAGGGCCAATGAACTCAGATTCCGACTCCACGAATCGCTCATCGTGAGGACTTGATTTTTTAGTTGGTCCAGTTTCAAACGATCTATCAACAATCGAAGCTGTTTGGTCAACATCACGACTCGTATCGAATTGTTCGAATTCATCGTGCAATTCTTGAAACGCGATTCCAACTGCTTCAGATCCCAATTGCAGATAGTCGTCAGACCTCGGGCGCTCGCCCTGCTTTTTTCGAAACGCCAAGTCGATGGGAATCAACAATTCAAGAAGTTCTTCTCGAGCGGTTTCGTCGACTCTCGTTACGAAATCGGAAATCCACGGGCGACGTTTGCTGAGCCATGCCTGCTCAAATTGCAAAACGATATCCCTGATAGGATCTGGGTTAGCCGAAGACATGGGTGGGACCTAGCGGAGTTTTCGCGTTCAACTCCTCCAGTCTATCAGCCAAGATCTGAATCTCTTAAGCAATATTTGACGAATTGAAAAATCTATGCTCATTCGGCACAAAAGCGAATTTCAAACGCGAAAATGATCTAACACATGAGGCTCCAGAAAGTCAGCAACCTGACAAGAGTGGCAGGAGAACTGCAACGTCGCTTTCGAAGACATTTGCAGCCTCGAACATAAAATTAGTGGGTGACTCTTGCCGAGAGTTACCAAGCCGATGAACGGACTCGTTTATCGATTAAACGCTTGCTGAAATTGGGTCTTGCGTGATTCCTGGAAACTTCCGGCAGAAGTTACCCACCAAAAAGTGCCACAACAATCATGGAAAGTCGAATTCAGATTCGACTTTGCAGTTCTCCTGACAAGAGTGGCAAAGATTTCTAAATGGCGAAGACTATTGGAACTGAGTGTTGGTTTCACTTTTAAACGGCTGCCAGGAAACGGTCGCAGACATCGGCGGCTTGCCGACCTTCTCGAATGGCCCAAACAACGAGGCTTTGTCCGCGGCGGCAATCACCTGCGGCGAAGACTCCGGGCTGACTTGTTTCGTAGTCAGAAGTATTGGCCAAGATGTTTGACCTTGGTCCAGTTTCCAACCCAAACGCTTCGGAAATTTTCGGATCAGGACCGAGGAATCCAAGCGCCAGAAAGACAAGGTCTGCTTCAATCAATTTCTCAGAGTTTTCGATCGGAGAAAACGGCGCGACTCCGGGACGTTCAATTGACCAATCGACTTCTGAAGTTTTTAAGCCGGTTAAATTCCAATTGTTGTCTGCGATAAACTCAACTGTCTCGACTGCAAACTGCCGTGGGTCGTCACCGAATTTTGCCTTGGCTTCGGCGTGACCATAGTCAGTGCGAAAAACCAAAGGCCACTGCGGCCATGGATTAGAGTCGGCTCTTTCTTCCGGCGGTCGAGTGACAATTTCAAGATTGACCACACTCTCGCAGCCTTGACGAATCGCGGTACCAACACAATCTGTTCCCGTGTCACCGCCGCCAATCACGACAACCTTCTTTCCTTCTGCAGAAATTGGGGCGGCGGATTTACCGAGGAGAGCAGACGTTGATCCGGTTAAGTAATCCATCGCGAAGTGAATTCCGTTCAACGAACGCCCGGGGATCTTAAGATCGCGAGGCATCGTCGCACCAACGCAAATCAAAACTGCATCGAATTTTGACTTGATCTCTTCAGCCGAAATCTTCACGCCGACTTCGGTGTTGGTTTGAAAGTTCACGCCCTCTTGCTCAAGCAAATCCAGACGCCGTTGGACGACGCCTTTGTCGAGTTTCATGTTGGGAATACCGTAAGTCAGCAATCCTCCAATTCGATCCGCTCTTTCGAAAACCGTGACCTCGTGTCCTAATTGATTCAAGTTGTCGGCAGCAGCAAGTCCCGCTGGCCCTGAAC
>CAYMFZ010000657.1:0-3260 GCA_964389585.1 uncultured Pirellulaceae bacterium
TCGTGAGGCTGTCCGAGCGCGCAAATCAATCTCTGCAAGGCTCGCCAGAGGCATGCTCAGAGGCGATCCAGCGGTGTAAGGACGCGCTGAAGGTGATGGCAACCCGCAAGTACCCGAATGAAGGCTGGGCGTGGCGGTGGTGGGAGCACTTAACGACATGAACGTTCAACGACATATTCATTTACCATTCGGAAACCTGGCGATCCACGCACCGCAAGCCTTTTTGGATAGGCTGAGTGACTACATCGTGCTGCGGCATCAAAGTCGTCGTGCATCGCGGCTCTTCGACATATTCGTCGAAGAGGTTGAGTGCGAGGCGGTGACGAATTTTGACGCCAAGCCCGAACGTGCGCTGGCCCATGTGGACTTTGCATACCTTAAGGGAACGTCCGGCGGCCACAGCTACTTTGTACCGGAGAACAAACAATCAAAGCACCGGATTTCGGCGGACCAATCCACTTATGTATTTGAGACGTGGAATGCATCGCCGCGCAGCCAGATGGAGTTCGTGCGGTTCGTGCGCGAGGTTGTGCGAGGCGCCTGTCTGCGCCAAGGCTTTAGCTGCTATCACGCGTCATCTGTGTCGTTCCTATCCGGAGACGGCCAGCGCCGTTCGGTGGCCTTCATCGGCCAATCAGGCGCTGGCAAAACGACGTTTATGTCCAAAGCGTTAGAGGCTCTGCCACAGGCAAGTTTCATTGCCAACGACCGAATCTTAACAGGGAAAGTCGATGGGACAACATATGTGGTGCCGATCACGCTTTCGGTGCGTCTAATTGCGGATGATGCCGAGTTCGAGAAGCTATGTGCGTTGGGCGATGCTCTCGGCTCGTCGCCGAGACGAGAGCGTGGGAAAGCCCAGATAAGCCCGCGCCTGTTCTGCGCATATGCGGATTGTGAGATGGAGGAGTTTAGTGAGGACCTGCGTGTGGTTCTGCCGCGAAACAGGAAGATGGACAAATCTCTAGGGTTTTCGGCGGCGAACATTCTGTCTGACCAAAGCCGTTCCTATCAAGATCCTGCGTTCCCAGATCGGTGGCTGATGGATGGAGGCGAAGAGATAAACGGCTATTGCATCTCGCCGAGTTCGGCGATTGTCGTGCCTTGGGCGTACTCTGAACGCAATGAGATCGGTGAGCGCCTGATAAGCCTCTTGGAGGGAGCAGCGTAGTTAGGATGGACCACAGGCAACTCGATATCACCGTCGCGATGGGCTGTAACGTCGGTTGCATCTATTGCCCGCAGGCCGCCACGATACGTGCGTCTAAGAAAATGAACCTCGGCAACGCAGTCATGCCGCTTGATGTGTTCGTTCGCTGTTTGGATAAGTTGCCTGACGGCTTGTTGCTTAATTTCGCGGGATATACCGAACCATTCCAAAACCAAGATTGTGGCAAGATGATCGAGGTCGCCGTAGAGAAGGGATTTCGTGTTGCGATTTATACGACGCTCAAAGGCTGTAGCGAGGAAGACGTAGACAGGCTCAGGCACCTCGACCTTGAGGCGTTGGAAATTCATTTGCCGACAGGAACGGGCCGTGAAGCGATCAAAGCCAACGAAACATATTTGGCGTGCCTGAAGGAGGTTGGCCAGTTCCCGTCTGTCAGGTTTTTATTGATGGCGTGGGACGATGATCCCCGCATCCGCGATGACGTCGCGCATTTGGTCGACATGGATCGTGTGGTAGTGGAGCACGCCAACAGCCGCGCCGGTAATATGTCGCAGAAACTCCTTTCGGGGATGAGACAGCCGCGCAAAATGCTCGCGTGCGACCGGGATCTTCTGTCCAACAATTTGCTGCCCAATGGCGATGTCACGGTATGCTGCCAGGATTTTGGCTTGCGTCACATCATCGGAAACCTGCTGACCGGCAGCTACGAATCCTTGTTCCTCTCTGAGGAATTCCTGCGTGTAAAGGCAGGCTTGGACAATCCAGACGCCGACGTCCTGTGTAGGACTTGCGAATATGCAAGCGTTCGAAACTGACACCGCGCAAGAGCGCCCTTCAACCGTCAGCTATACAAGGCGCTGGCAAGCGCAAAAGGCTGCCCAGGTTTTCGTCGAGGGCGGTTGGCTGGTCGGCAAGTCAACCCTGTGCCATCGTCTTTGTGCGGCATTGCCCGCAGCGGTATACCTTCCCGAGCCCGCCCACTGCTACCACCCAGAGAAAGGTGTCGTAGCAAGCCATTACCTGAAGCAGCATCAGAGCAACATGAACGTGGCCGACAAACTTCAGCGCCGCGGCAAGCCAACCATCGTGGAGCGGTCATGGATATCGACGTTTGCCTATAGTCGGGCCATCGGTGAGCCCATCGAAGACATCGCAGCCGAAAACATGGAAAGCGATGTGGCGTGGGATGCACCGCGCACATTTGTGATCCTTGAGCGCACGCACCGCCTCCCAGCGCACCGAAATCTTGGCGGCAAGGGCGAGTTTCTCGACATGTCCGATCTGAAGAGGTATTATCTCGCCCTCGAGGGCTATTGCCGACGGCTCAACAATTCCAACATTGCCTGGCTGGTCAATTGCGACGCGGATCGCTGTCTTTCCGAGGCGCTGAAGGTCGTTGAAAACGTATTCCATCAGGCGTCGCCACGATGAAAGCTTTGAACGTGCCCCCCCACCGAATGGTCCGGCAAAAACTAAGGGAGATCAGACATGAACTTGAACGATAAAGACAATTTATCTGCAGACGAACTGAACGACCTGTCATTTGACGATTTTGACGAAGTTATTAACCCCAAGCCAGAAAACAGCGAGTTTGACGCTGTCGTTGATGAAGCTCTTTCACGGCGTGGTTTCATGGGTGGTGTGTTGGCCTTTGGTGGCGTTGCATCACTTGGTGCAGCAACGACCGCGCTTACACCTGTCACTGCTCAGGCGGCTACCAATCGATTTGGCTTTGAAGCCGTGCCAACCAGCATCAAAGATACGATCACGGTGCCGGACGGGTATAATTGGCACGTGGCGGCCCGTTGGGGCGATCCTCTGTTTTCTGATGTTCCCGAGTTTGATCACGAAACCCGTGGTACTGCCGCCAGCCAAGCCCGCGCTTTTGGTGACAACAACGATGGCATGTCGATCTTTTCTGACAAAGACGGCCGCCAAATTCTTGTTGCGAATAATGAGTATACCAACCGTAGCGTCATGTGGAGCAATAACCCTGACGGAAAATTTGTTACCGACGACGATATCAACAAAGGCAAGAACGCGCATGGTTTGACGGCCTGCGAGTTGAAGGAAGTCGATGGCAATTGGC
>CAYMFZ010000658.1:0-582 GCA_964389585.1 uncultured Pirellulaceae bacterium
CATGACCTTGTGCTTGCGGCGACAAGTCATCTTCCTCATGTGTTGGCGTATTCGTTGGTTAACACCTTGTCCCAACCGAATATGTCGATGAAATTTTTCAATTTGCCGCAGGTGGTTTTCGAGATTTTTCCAGGATCGCGTCAAGTGATCCGATAATGTGGCGTGATATTTGTTTGGAAAATCGGAACGCAATACTCGACGCGCTGAAAAGTTTTCAAGACAATCTAAGTGAACTTCGGCAGGCGATCGACGTGGGTAATGGTGAAATGCTGCTCAACGCTTTCGCACATGCCAAGACAATTCGCGACGAAAATGTGTTCAAACACAAAACGAGACCGGAGTAACTCTTGTCAGACAGTCCTTCAACTAAATCCAACCCGCTGTTCGTTGGTGGCGTGCCGGAACACTTCAATCTTCCATGGCACCAAGCAATCGAAGCCAGCAAGTTCTCCGATTCCGGAATCGAACTCAAGTACAAAGAGATTCCTGGGGGAACCGGCGCAATGATGCGGGGTTTGCGCGAGCGTGAGCTGGACATTGCCATCGTATTGTCCGAGGGAGGAGTCGCATCCATTGCCCGTG
>CAYMFZ010000658.1:592-3258 GCA_964389585.1 uncultured Pirellulaceae bacterium
TACGTCCAGTCGCCGTTGATTTGGGGAATTCATGTCGCCGCAAATAGCGATATTAAGTCAGTCGAAGGAATTGAAGGCAGCCGCTACGCGATTAGTCGACTTGGATCCGGCTCGCATCTGATGGCGATTGTCGATGCATCGGAACGAGGTTGGGACACTTCTGACATTAAGTTTGAAAAAGTCCGCAACCTCAAAGGCGCTCGCAAGGCTTTAGCTGGAAACACTGCGGACACTTTCTTTTGGGAACGATTTACAACAGCACCGTACGTTCAGTCCGGTGAGTTTCGACGTGTTGGCCAGCGACGAACGCTGTGGCCGGCTTTCGTCATTTGCGTACACGACGAAATTCTGAAAACGCGATTGAAAGATGTTAAAACCGTTTTGAAAGTCATTAACGACCAATGTGATTCGTTAATGAAAGACGAACATGCTTGCCAGATTATTGCCGCCCGCTATCAACTACGATTGGCGGATGTTGAAGAGTGGTTTGCACAGACGAGCTGGAGTTTGGACTTCGAAAAACCGACTTCGGCGTTGGAAAAAATCATGTCGTATCTATTGAAACTTGATCTGGTTACGGAAAAACAACTGGGCGATAACGAAGTTTGGCGCCGACTCGATTAGTGCTTTCTTCTCTATCAACTAAGACTCACTGTTTTCAACATCTCTCTAAGTATCCCAAAGGGCTAAACGTGATTCGACACACCGTGATGTTCACTCTCAAACACGAAACAGGCTCAAATGAGGAGAAGGACTTTTTGGATGCGGCTTTGGTGCTGACAAAAATCGAAACCGTAAAAAAGTTTGAACGTTTGCGGCAGATTAGCAAAAAATGTGAACACGAATTCGGATTCTCAATGGAGTTTGATTCGGATGCTGACTATCAAACCTATAACGACCATCCGATCCATACGAAGTTCGTCAACGAGCGTTGGATCCCAGAAGTTAAGTCATTTCAAGAAATTGACTATCGCGAGTACTCATAGCAGGCGCCCAGCGATCTCAGCTAGTGTGGTAGGTTTTTCTGTTCTTACCCAAAAAACTCTATGCACCTTTGACCCGCGCAATCGCTTAGACTTGCGTCGGATGCTCATAAATCTCTTCTTTTCGCTCGATGAAAATTTCCAGCGATTTTCCGCTTGAAATCACTCTGCCTGTTTGGATTTCTTATAAAAAGCGTCGGATAAGCCGATGGTTTGGTTTCTGATAATTGGCCAAGCGTTTTGTCTCGTGCAAAGCGACAAAGACCCAATGCGTTTGGCAACGAAGTTCAGAAATTTTCAGATCAGGAGTTGTCCAGATGCCCAAGCCGCCGATTAAGCCGTTCTTCAACCGATGCATTTTGTGTCTTGCGCTGACGACCCTTGTTTTTGTGTTTGGCTCTCAACTTTCTGCACAAACGACTTGGAATAGTCCAGCCGATGGTGATTGGTCCGACGGAACAAACTGGTCTACAGGCGTACCCAACGGAGCTGGTGTTGATGCAGAAATTGGACAGTCAGGCGCTCCCTACACGGTGACCGCTGACATCGACGTCGCGCTAAATCGACTCACGATTATTGGTGCTGACGCAAAACTCTTGATGCGGAATAGAAACTGGACAGTCGGCGATAAAATTCAACTCAGCCATGGAACGATTGAAACTCGCGGTACAACCACAATCAATGGCGACGTAGTTAGTGATGATGGCAACATCGAAATCGTAGGCGGGAACACCGGAGGAAACGCGGTATTTACGGTGGATTCAATAGTCAACGATGGCCAAATTGTGCTTCGCGCCGTCGATTCAAACTGGGCAGCGAGTCTGGCAGGAAACGTCACAAACAATGGCACGTTTACGGTCGAAATGCATGCGGGCGGCAATCGAAACTTTTCAGGAACAATGAGCAACAACGGGAGTGTCGCAATCAACCAAAGTCTGAATGTAAATGGTGCAACCAGCGTTTGGAATCAAAACGCAGGCACGTTATCTGCGTCCGAAGCATTGGTTATTAAGGATGGTACTATGAATATCGATGGCGGAATCCTAAGTGGCCAAGTCATCGTCCAGGATGGAAAAATCAACGTGTTAGAAGACTCTACGGCATCTGGCGACGTTCAAGCCCAAGGAGCCACAACTCTTTCTGGCAAAAACAACAACGATTTGCACATAACGATTCAAGGATCGAACAATGGTGGCCACGCCACGGCAACAACGGAAGCTGGTTTTGTGAACTCGGGTAGATTGACGCTCGAATCAATCGATTCAAATTGGGGCTCGAATCTTGACGCGACATTGGGATTGACCAACACAGACACTGGCGTCATCAACTTTCGCACTGGAACCGGTGGCCCGAGAAATGTCTTTGGAGACATTGTTAACCAAGGAAGGATTGAAGGAGATTACCGACAGACCAGCGGAAGCTTGCATCTTGAAAATGCTGAAGTAGTTAATGGCAACATCAAAGTCTTTGATACAGCCGTTACGAACTCGGGTTTATTTACATCCGGTGAGATCAACCTTCACGGAGGAGACAATACGCTTGGTGGGAATATCAGCGGATCGTTGACCGCAAGGATCCGTGGCTCAAATGATGGAGGACACGCCGTAACCACAATTGCCGGAACCTTGAACAATGACGGTACGCTGGTTTTGGATTCGGAGAACAGCTCATGGTCCTCTACAC
>CAYMFZ010000659.1:0-3253 GCA_964389585.1 uncultured Pirellulaceae bacterium
CGTCCTGCGATTCATATCTCTCTATGGCCTATACTCTTCTGACCGTTGTGAATCTTATTCTGGTTCCGTTATTATTGCGGAGCAATCAACGACTATCGATACCGGAATTGTTCACGTCACATTTCGATCAATACCGCGACGGCATAGTCGTTGATCACTCCGTGGTCAAAACGAGCACAACGAATCGACTCCAAAATCTAATACGGTAAGTTGCCTCCAACAGAGCGGAAAATCATTCAGATACGTCCTGCGATTCATATCTCTCTATGGCCTATACTCTTCTGACCGTTGTGAATCTCATTCTGGTTCCGTTATGATTGCGGAGCAATCAACGACTATCGATACCGGAATTGGTTATGTCAATTGAGAACCGTTCTTTGGGAGAGTTGTTTGATCCCAAGGCGGAATTGTTGATCAACGATCGCTTGCGACCTCACTGGTCACAGGCCGGCGCAATTGTCTTCGTCACATTTCGAACCAAAGACTCAATACCGTTACAAGTCATCAACCGCTGGAATCGGGAAAAGAACGAATGGCTTAGGCGAAAAGACCTACTCATTGAGACTGACTGGTCAAACTCTCTACGACTCGCGCCTTCGGACGTTCGAGCCAAATTCAAAAAACACTTTTCACGCTGTCGCGAAGATTACTTGGACTCAAACCAAGGGCGATGTGTCTTACGTCAGCCTGAACTCGCGAAAATTGTTGCTGACGCGCTGATGCACTTTGATGGAGTCAGATATCGTATGGGCGATTTTGTGGTCATGCCCAATCACGTACATCTTCTTGCTGCGTTTTCTAATACAAAATCAATGGAGACTCAGTTCGGCTCCTGGATGCGATTCACCGCGCGACTCATCAACAAAGCAATTGACGCAAAAGGTCATTTTTGGCAACAAGAACCGTTTGATCATTTGGTAAGAAGTGTCGAGCAGTACGAGTATCTTCGATCCTACATCCACAACAATCCAAGCAAAGCAAGATTGAAAAAAGGCGAGTATCTCTTACGAGTCTTTAAGGAATAAAGCAAATAAGTAGTTGATCACTCCCTGGTAAAAACGGCTCAAAGAAGAACTTAAAATGGTGTGACGACAAACGCTGGCTTGAGACTTTCAAAACAACTTGGAAGAAAAAAGTTCAAGAAAAAGTCGTTGATCGCTCCGTGGCCACAACGCGCGTTAAGAGAAAGCTAGTTTTCAAAATAGTAAACAACTCACCTTAACGCCTCAACAAAAATCAAAACGACAGACGCTTTCTTTTTTGAGCCCCGGTTTTTCATCAATCGTGAATCTCTTGATAGTTCCGTTTTGATTGCGGAGCAATCAACGACTATCGATATCGGAATTGTTCATGTCTCACTTTGAACCAAGGACTCAATACCGCGACGGCATAGTCGTTGATCACTCCGTGGTCAAAACGAGCCCAACGAATCGGCTCCAAAATCAAATCGGTAAATTGATTTCAATAGAGCTGGAAATCATTCAGATACGTCATGCGTTGAATACCTCTCGATGTCCAAACTATTCCGGATAGGTCATGCTTGCCAAATCTCTCGATGAACAAACTCTTCTGACAATTGTGAATCTCATTCTGGTTCCGTTATGATTGCGGAGCAATCAACGACTATCGATCACGGGCGATTTTCAGCGGCGGTTTCGTTCTTTACCAATGGCTTGATACGAATTTGCTTGAACTCGATGGGTGTGCCTTCTGATTGGAGTGCGATCGCACCTTCAGTCACTGTGCAAGCGGTTCCTTCGTTGACGAGCTTGTCATTGACGAAGACTTGAACGGCATCCGCGCGGCAAATGACTTTCATTTTATTCCATTCACCAACCGGATTTTCAAACTCGCCAGCCAATCGTTTAATACGCCTGTGTGAATGCTGGTCGCCTGCTTTCGGCTTGGGCCGTCGATTCGCTTCGTCTTCGACGCGAATGTCGACGCCTTCGCAGATCACCCAAAAATCCCCAGCTGCTTTAGCTTGCAATTGGACTTCCATCGACTTGGGCCAGCCGTAGAACAACAACGGAGTCGAAGTGTGAACCAGCACGCCGCTGTTTCCGCCCTTCTCGCCTGGCCATCGCCACTGAAGCTCCAACTCATAGTCGCGATACCAAAGCTTCGTCTGCAAGTAGCCCGCTGGCTTGCCTGTGCATTTCAAAACGCCATCGGCGACGGTCCAGACGTCTTCGACTTTCACCGTGTCGTTCTTTGTGAAGAATAGCCAACCGTTGAGATCTGTGCCGTTAAACAATTCGGTCTCTTCGGCCAATGGAAGCAACTTCTCCGGCTCTTGCGATTGAATCAAGCCGCCTCCTGCGCTGACAAACATGACAAATAGTGCGACGACGAAATTTCGCAAGTGACTTAATTCTGGCTTCAACATCGTAATTAGGCTCCGAACGACAATTGATGATACGATGGATCAGCTTAACAAAATCAAACCAAACGTGTCTGGATTCATGCCAAACAAATCATATCGAATCATTTCCTGTTGCCAATTTTTGTTGGCAGCGATCCTATTCTCGCCAACTCAAAATTGCTGGGCAGAAGTTAAAACCTGCAAGGTAACCAGCGAGCATCCTAATATCGTTCTAATTTTTGCCGACGATATGGGAATTGATTGCGTCAGCGCGTTCAACGATAAGCTTGGACTTGAGACGCCTCACATTGACCGATTGGCCAGCGAGGGCATTTCTTTAATGGACGCGCACACAACATCTGCTGTTTGCACTCCTTCGCGTTATGGTTTGCTCACTGGCCGGTACAACTGGAGATCGAGATTGAAACAAGGCATCGTTGGCAAGTGGGAACGTCCTCTGATTGAGAAAGATCGACTAACGATTCCGGCAATGCTCAAACAACGCGGATATAAAACGGAGATAATCGGGAAATGGCATTTGGGATTCAACTGGCCTGACAAGGCAGACCAACCTACAGAAAAACTGGAAAAGATTGACTTCACACGCTCGATCAAGGGCGGCCCCAACGACTATGGATTCGATCATTGGTTCGGCGACGACGTCCCCAACTGGCCTCCTTTTGCATGGCGCGAAGACGATCGACTGATTGGCAAAATCACAACGACATCAGATAAGCTTGGATTGACGAAGACGGTTGGTGTTCGTGCTGGACCAGCGGTCGCGAACTGGAAACTAGATGCCGTTCTTCCTGAGTACGCCAGACGATGCGCCAACTTCATTCACAATCAAGCGATTTCGGACCAGCCCTTTTTTCTGTACGTCCCACT
>CAYMFZ010000660.1:0-3242 GCA_964389585.1 uncultured Pirellulaceae bacterium
GCATATCGCCGTACTCGATTCCGTTGTGAACCATTTTGACGAAGTGCCCTGCCCCGCCTTGGCCAACCCATTCGCAACAAGGTTCGCCTTGATCGGTTTGGGCTGCGATGGATTGAAAGATCGGTTTCACGTGCGGCCAAGCGTCAGGGTTTCCACCGGGCATGATGCTGGGGCCCTTGAGTGCGCCTTCTTCGCCGCCAGATACTCCGGTGCCGATGTAGAGAATTCCTTTTTCAGCCAAATCATCGGTGCGGCGGATGCTATCGGGGAACTCGCTGTTACCGCCATCAATGACGATGTCGCCTTTATCGATATGAGGAAGCAAGCCCTCGATAACTTTGTCGACGGCAGCGCCCGCTTTGACCATGATCATCACGCGTCGAGGGCTTTTGAGTTTTGAGCAAAGCTCCTCAAGCGAATGAGTGCCGACGATTGATTCGCCGGCGGCACGACCTGAGATGAAGTTGTCAACTTTGGAAGTCGTGCGATTGTAGACCGCGACGGTGTAGCCTTTGCTGGCCATGTTGAGGACGAGGTTTTCGCCCATGACGGCAAGTCCAATCAATCCAATGTCTGCCACTTTTTCTGCGTCTGCCAAAGTTCTCTCCCCAAAAGGTCAACTGGCTCAGCAGTGGTTGGCACGCGCGTTTGCGAACGTCGCAGCGCATGGATTCGTCTCAAACAATGACAAGCCTCAGTGCCAAAATGGTAGCCAATTAGCCTAATCAGGAAAAGCACAGCCCAATATGGAGCCGGTGTGAGGGATAAATTTCGATTCCTGCCCGAGGCCGATTCCTGCTGGTGGCGTTACCCCTAACCAAAGTTAAGGCATCGATTCTCCGCCCTCCCAGAAGGTTTATTTGGGAGGTGCAGAGAAACCATGCGGAAACTGATTGGTCCAAGCGGTTTAACGCTCAGACGCTCAGCGGCTTAAGTTTCGTCGTCTGAGGTAAGGATCGACTTCTCGATTTTTCCCTCTTCAGAATTCTTCGTCGGCGTTGGCTCGGTTGCTGGTGCGTCGATGACAGGCGTAGGCTCCGCAGGCACCGGTGTTGGTTCGTTGAATGTTGCCGGCACGACGCTTGATTCGAGCGGGATGTCAGAAATTGAACCTTGAATCGGCTCACTCGAAGTTTGCGTTTCGATCACGCCATTGACAGTCGATCCAACAATCTCGTTCGTTGTTGGTTGAGTGAAGCTTGAGTCACTGACGATTGTTTCGTTGAAAGAACTAAACATCTGAGCGTAGGGCTGATTGATGACTTCAGTTGCATAAGTCGGCTGGGTTGCGAACGTCGGCTGGGTTGCGAACGTCGGCTGGGTTGCAGGTTGCAACGCATAGCTCGGTTGAAAGTAAGTTTGCGTTATGGGCTGCTGAGCGATCGCAGGCTGCGCGTAGTAGGCGTTGCACGTTGGCTGAACGACGCGGACTGGTTGGCAAGTACAATTGGCTCGGTTGCCTGCTCTGAAGAGCTGTGCTTCGGCGTGTTGTGTAACCATCAAGCTGCCAATGGTCAAAGTTGCTATTCCCAGCAGTTGTGCGGTTTTGTTGAAATTGAATGACATCGCTGTCTCCTTAAAGGTAGGTCTGTTCCTTGGCCGGTAATCCACGGTGCTTCCTAGCTCCGGCAATGCAAAATGCAGGCGGCTTCCCAACATCGCCTTTTGTTCTTAGGTATGAGATAATCTATTGGGCAGCAAAGTCAACTTTTTCGTAAAACTAATTCCTGATTGAAAGTCGCAACCATTAATCCGAAACGACTTAAACCGATGGCACCAAACGCTTTTCAACTTGCGTCGCCCCGACAACGGGTGGTCATTATCATTTTGATGATCGTTTTCTATTCAAACGACGTTACCTCTTTTGGGCAGGAGCAAGCTGCAGGTGTGAAATACAATCGTGGCGCGTCGACCATTGAGATTTCTGAGAATGCCAAGGAGTTGGGGTTCGATGTTAAGAAGTTAAAGTCGATCGACCGCAAGTTGCGCGGCAAGATCAAAGACGGAGATCCAATTGGTTGTTCAGGGTTGATTTTTAAAGACGGCCAAGTCGTCTATTACGGTGAGTGGGGGTTTCAAAACAAGCGAAAAGAGATCCCGATCAAGCGGAATACGATTTTTCGAATTTACTCCATGACCAAGCCAGTCACGAGCATCGCTGCGATGCAACTGGTCGAGCAAGGCAAATTGGATCTTGATGTTCCAATTGAAACTTATCTGCCAGAGTTCAAGAATCTAACCGTTCTCGAAGACAAGCGAGGAGCCACTGAAGTTCCTGCGAAACGAAAGATGACGACGCGTGATTTGATGCGGCACACTTCTGGTTTGACTTATGGATTTTTTGGAAACACAGAAGTCGACAAAAAGTATCGGGCTGCTGGGGCGTTGATGACCGATCTGAATTTGGCGTCTACTGTTTCCAAGCTTGCCAAGATCCCGTTGTTGAATCACCCGGCCACGAAGTTTCACTACAGCGCCTCGACTGACGTGCTCGGTCGCGTGATCGAAGTCGTTTCTGAACAGCCGCTAGATGAGTATTTCAAAACGCAGATCTTCGAACCACTGGACATGAGCGATACGTTCTTCGCGATTCCATCCGAGAAGCTGGAGAGATTTGCACAGCTTTATCGGCCTGACGGAAATGGGGGACTGCGGCCAGCCAATCCGCTTCAGTCGATCCGCTATCTCGAAAACGACTTGACTTTCTTCTCTGGCGGTGGCGGTTTGTGTTCAACAATCGACGATTATTTGAAATTCAGTCGAATGCTTCTGAACGAAGGTGCCGTAGCACCGAAAGAGAGTCCAGCCAAATCAACCGATGAGGCCGAAGCGGTGAACGATTCGCTGGAAAAGGCAAAGGCAATTCAAATCGTCCAGCCGGAAACGCTGAAGCAGATGTTTACCAACCAATTAATCGACATCGAAAGGCCATCCGGTCGGCAATTCAAATTCGGACTTGGTTTTCGGATCTTTAAAGAAGGAGACTACGGTTGGGGTGGCGCTGCCGGCACTCGATTTTGGGTGAACCCTGAGAAAAACCTGGCGATTCTTTTCATGACGCAGATCATGCCTTACGGTCGCCGGGGGTTGGGCGAGTCAATGCGGGAAGCGGTCTATTCCTCGCTCCGTTAATTGCCTCGCTCCGTTAATTGCCTCGCTCCGTTAATTGCCTCGCTTCGATAAAGTCACTCAATTCAACCGCCTGATTCAATCTCCAATTCCTGTTAAGATTGACAGCGAAC
>CAYMFZ010000661.1:0-3242 GCA_964389585.1 uncultured Pirellulaceae bacterium
TGGTTTCTGTTTGAACTTCTGCTTCTACCGGTAAGTCATCATCGAGACCCAGCACAGCGGCTTTTTCGATGATGGTCGCCAGTTTGTCAGTATTCAAACGATGGTCGAAATCATTGGCAACCAAGGTTTGTAAAACACACGAAACGGTCGATCGACGCGTTCCACCACAGTCGACAAAATCCTTGGTGACCTTGCCGACTTCCGTGACATGGAAATGAGGAGCGACTTGTTGGCCCGAATCAAATTCGATCAAGATTTCATGGTTTGCGTTGGCGTTAAGCGTTTGTTTGAATTCGTGCAGGTTCATTGGAGTTTTAATCGCTTCGTCGAGGTTTGATCTGGTTAGTCGTTTAATTACTGGTCGTCTAATTGTTCAGAGCCGTCTTCTTCCGCGGGCTCGCCACCTGAATCTGTCATATTTTCATAATCGGGAACAGGGCGAAGATGGGAATAGTCAGGACAGCCAGCGAACATGAACAAGAATGGCAAGCAAATTAAGCCAACCAGTTTTCGATGTTTTATTTTCATTGCAATCGCAGCGATTAGGTTGTTTGCCAATGGCTTCAAAAGTTTGTGGCAAGGGGATCTTGGGAATCAATAGTCGCCGATTGTTTCGCCGTCGTTTCGATTACCAAGATGACTCAAGGTCGTCGCGTCTATGTTCGCGCTGATGAATTTGGATGATCCATCTGCGAACGAAAAATTCATGCCGTCACCTGGATGCCAACTCGCAAATCCGAAAGCCATTTGTCGAAACAAAGTCGAGCGAGCGCTGTTGGTCAACGTTCCTAAACGTTCGTCTGAGTATTGATGGTAAAGGTTCAATGGCACGGCTGTCGAGCCAAGAAATTCCGACATCTCAATTCCATAGTCGATTTGATAAGAGCCGATGTACCAGTGGTCAATTCCGCGGGACGTTCCCATGAAATGAGAAGTATCAAAAACCGACTCGCCTACCATGATCGTGTTTGAAGCTCCGTCCCTACAATCGGCGAGCGCTACGGTAGTTTTTAATTGATAAGGGCCGTAGTAGTTGGCTTTCTGATTTGGGATTAGCATTCCGCTGCGCGCCGCGCGAACAAACGCAGTCGTCTTTGAGCCTGAGAAAAGCAAATCACTGTTGTTGTCGGTCGTTCCCGATGTACAGCCGAGATAGCTTGAAGGTACTCGGCCAGGAATTAAAGGACCTGATCCGCTATCGATGTGATCTGAGACGGGGTCACTGGGACATCGGAAAAGTGAGATGAACGTTGCGCAGGCTTCTTCGTTTGGGCCGTTGGTCCAGTTGGATGCATTGCCGGAGCCGCTTGGCGCGGAAGATGTATCCACCAACGAGATTTGGTCAGCCAAATTGTTTTGTTCAACTTCGCCAAGGATAAAAGCTGACCAGCCAGCGCCTTGCCCGATGACGCAGCCTTCGGGAAGTCTTTGGTTCGCCGATTCAAAATTGAGGCACGCCAACGAAAGCTGACGCAGGTTGTTGATACATGCGGTTCGTCTGGCGGCGGCTCGAACTTGTTGGACTGCTGGAAGAAGCATGCCAACCAAAATTCCGATGATCGCAATAACGACAAGGAGTTCGACCAAAGTAAAGGCAGTTCGGCGAGGGCGGGAGGAGCTGACCATTGTTTGTCCACGAGAAAGGGGAGGATTCAATGTCTTACTGGAAAGCAATGAATCGTGGTGAGTCAGAGCTTTCATTCAGTTTAACGAATTGAATTGACGCGACAATCAAATTGTTGATTCCAATCACTTATTAAAGCGCCGTTTTCTGCACTTGGCGCCACTATGGCGAATTTAGGAGTGAAAAGTTAAGTTGTCTTATGGAATGAGTGAACACTTTCGCGAACGGCCGGGCAAATTCGGGGCGACGTGAAAAGAAGATAGGTAACTTAAGCGATAGTTTAACAAGTGAAGTTTCAACAAGTGAAGTTTCAACAAGCGAAGACTCAAAGCGACATAGAAAAATGACTACGGAATCCAATCAGGCTTCTAGCGAAATATTTAACGTGCCGAACAAGATTTCGGCCGCGCGACTCGTGCTGTCCTTCGTCTTTTTTGCTTTGCTACCTTTTAAACTCTACTGGTTAGCCTTGGTCGTGTTTCTTGTTGCCGCTGGAACGGATTGGGTCGATGGGTGGTACGCTCGCAAGTATGACATGGTCACGAAATTGGGCCGGGTTCTCGATCCGTTTTGCGACAAGATCTTAATCTGCGGGGCCTACATTTTGTTGGCCGTCGAAATGGATGAGGGATTTTCCTGGTATGCCAAGATTGCGGGGTGGATGGCGGTCGTGGTGGTCGGGCGCGAATTGTTGGTAACTGTTTTGCGGTCGATGATTGAAGGCGCGGGCGGTGATTTTTCAGCAAAGATGGCGGGCAAGTTGAAAATGTGGTTTCAATGCATCGCGGTTGGCGCGTGCTTGGTGGGACTGGCACTGCACGCGAATTCAGATCAAGGTTTGCCGTCTTGGTTGCACTTGACCATTATCGTTTCTGTTTGGGTTTCCATTATCTCGACGCTTCACTCGGGTTGGCTTTACGTCATCGGTGCGGCGGATTTCTTGAAAGCTTGACGCCATGGGTCTCCGCCGAGAAGTCGAAGACTTTAATGCTTTGCGCGGCTTGCTTGATCCTCTACCAAAAGAGCAAAATCAAAACCCATGTTGAGTGTCCTGTTCTATTTCTGCTTTTCGGCGATGGTTGTCGCCAGTCTGCCGCTTTGGAGAAACTCCATTCGGCTTAAGAAATCCGAAGGCACTTTGATGAGTTTGCGACCGGCGTCTGGTTCGCCGCTTGGCCTCATTGATCTCTTGGTGACATTCCTTGTTTGGATAATAGCTCAACTAATTGCGATTTCCGTTTTCGGTTCGGTGTTCAATGTTGATCCGAATGAACTGGAAGGAGCTGGTGGCTCGAGCCAATCGTGGCTTGCCATTTGGTTAGCGGTAAGCCAGTTGATCGCAACGTTCATCGTGGTTTCATTTTTCTGGATTCGCTATCGGAGTTGGTCGTCGCTTGGGTTTCCATTCAAGTCATTCAAATTGGATTTGAAGATCGGATTGCTGGCGTTTGTAATGGTGATTCCCGCCATTCTTTTTCTGCAATGGTTGTTAGTTCAGTTGCTCGCTTATGAACATCCAACGATGGAGATGCTGGCGAAGAACGCGAATGGTTTGACGCTGGTTGCGGCTTGGACTTCAGCCGTAATTGCCGCGCCGATTTTCGAAGAGGTCTTTTTC
>CAYMFZ010000662.1:0-3236 GCA_964389585.1 uncultured Pirellulaceae bacterium
CACTATCACATGGAATTTTACGGTCACCATAGTTATGGGATAGGCTCTTAATCAGATTGAACTTAGAACCTATCCCAAAACCAAGACCTTATTCGACAGTGAGCCGAAGCCGAAAGCGCTAGCCTCGGGCCAGGACAACCAGCAAAACAAGCCACTCATTGGGGGTCTGTCAAAGCTGATTTGACCAACTTGCACTTTGACGTATTCCCCAGGTTTCCGGACCCGGCCGCATACGCGTCTCGGCTCACAATTATGCACTTCAGGTCTGACGAACCACTAGTGCCAACGGCTTACAACTTTTGGGATAGGTTCTTAATCAGATTCAACTTAACGATTATCAACTTAACGGTTAATGTGTTTCTCAGTGAGCCCTCCGCAAGATCATGACAAATATTCTGGTAACATCGCGATATCTGATTTCGCGTTTATCGAGCTTGCCCCTAGAATCGACATATCTGTTGAGGGGAAAGATTGATCACGCGAATGGGTAGGTGATGCCGATTAATGTCGTGCGGTTAGCTCCCAAGGAATGTTCCTGAAGACTAGATCTATTTTAGTTCGCTTTACCTGTTTGATGCTTGAGAATACTGTGGCCGAAAGAACAAAACACCAGCAAAACATAATTCGTAATTATTACGAAAACCGTGAAACAATCTCGCTTCAACGGGCGCAGGAAATTATCACGGAACTTTACCTCTCTGAAGGCAAGAAACGCCAAAAGTACTGGAAGAGTCTTGAGGGGCATTTGCAAAAGCTGGAGGTTAAGCAGCAGGTGATTGATAACTTGATTTCAAAAGACGATCCGCAAATTGCGGCACAGTTTATACAGAAGCTTGGGAAGAAATTGGATGCCGGTTAAAGCCGATGCCCGGCCGCTTGCGCGTCACGGCTCACGAGAAATCCAGGTAAGCTAAGTGCCAGAGTAAATGCTTAACGACGACCAAATGACAATCCTTCGACCGCGAATGCTGTCCACTCAAATTGTGGCCGGCGCTCTGTTAGTCGGTGTTTTGATTCTTACTGGGATTATCTTCTTAATCGTTGATTCAGAGCGATTGGGAAATCCGCTGAAGATGTTGACGCTAATCGCATCTGTCACTGCCGCTGCGATGTTTGGATTGTCGGTAGTCGCTCCCGGCATGTTTGCCAGTGGAACGCCTGCCAGCGTTGAGACTGACGAATCAGATAGACAGGCAGCGATCAAGACAGCGGCTAATGCGATCTTTGTTGAAACGTTGATTCGATTCTTCTTGATTGAGGCGGCGATCTTTTTGAACTTAATGGTGTTCTTTATCGAGCCGCACTATGCAAGCCTCGTTGTTGTGGGAATCGGAGTTTTGCTGATGCTTATTTTCTTCCCACGCCAATCAAAAATGGCAGCCGCAGTTGAAGACCAGCTTCGATGAAGTTGTTTGCGAAAGCAGCCATGGAATGGATTTGAGTTAGTTGGCGCCGACTTGGCTAAGCCCGGCGAAACAACATTCATTTGAGGGTCACAGTTCGCGAGGGAATACTGGGTGAGTGGATCTCATGAATTTTCCCGTCTTCACTTTCGACTACGTATACGCCACCGATTCTGCTGTTGAATGTAGACTCTTCATTCGGAGCTAGTGTTCTCTTGCGGCCCCGTCTTCCTTTTGGCGTAATCGGATAAACGAACACGTTGACTTTGCTTTGATTGGCAAACGTTAACGGCGCTGGCAAACGGCCAGGGCTGGGACTTGAATGGACGGCGGGCGTCATCGTAAGCGGAATTCTCGGATGCGAAACGAGAAGTTTTTCAGTCAACTCATTGATCACGTTTTCCGGTGCAGACTTGGCAATGTTTGTGCTCTCGGAGTGTTCTTGTTGATGATCATACAACTCAACGTCTGTCACTTCTCCTGTTTCAAAATTCCTCCATTCAACAAATCGGTATGAGTCATCGCGAATCGCGTATCCCATGTACTGTTGGCCTTCAAGTCTGCGATAGTATTGATTGAAAGCAGCAGTTTTGACTCGGGTGTTGGTGTCTTTCAAATTGGGAACCAGACTTTTACCATCAATAAAATCTGGAACTTCAACACCAGACAATTCGCACAGGGTTGGGAACAGGTCCAATAACTCAGCCAAGTCTTCTGATTGACTCCCCGCTGCCGTAACGCCTGGCCCAGCAATCAACAAGGGAACCCGAGCGTCAATCTCGTAGTTGGTCATCTTGCCCCATGCCTTCATCTCACCAAGTTTCCAACCGTGATCACTCCAAAGAACCACGATCGTATTCTCAGCCAATCCTTCTTCTTTGAGCGTCGCGAGCAGCTTACCGATCAAGGCGTCGACATAACTTACGCAAGCGTAATACCCGTGGGTCAAATGGCGAGCCTTTTCTGGCGAAATTCTCTCAGCCTCCCACGGTTTCGGAAAATCAACCAAGTCACGATAGTGAGTCAATTCCGAATTGTTGGTCATCGCATAGCGCGGCGTATCTGGTGTCATTTCTCCATTTAAAACGACTGGTAGTTTTTCAGGGTCATGCATGTCCCAATATTTTTTTGGGGCGATCCAAGCCAAGTGTGGACGGATGTAGCCGACGGCGAGAAAAAACGGTTCGTCTTGTTTTCCAAGACGTTTTAAGTCTTCGATCGCCAAATCGGTTTGCGCTCCGTCCAGTAATTCGTTGTCAGCAAAATCTGGCGCGGCTGTGCTGGGATGACGAAGGTTGTTTTTCCGCCAGTCGTTTTTGGGCAACTGTGATTGAACTTCTTTTGTCTTGGCAATCGTTCCGTCGGCGTGAGGAAATTTTAGCCTGCCAACTTTTCGAATCGGTTCGCTCCACGACTGCGGATCTGGAGTCGGATTGTGGAAGATCTTTCCGTGAGAGACAGCGGTATAACCGTGCTTACGAAACCACTGCGGCATGGTTACTGCGTCTGGCATGGCTTCCCTGAAATGAATTGGCAGTGTCCAAACGCCTAGCTTGTCGGGCCGCAAGCCCGTCATCAAGCTTGCTCGAGATGGATTGCAAACGCCGACTTGGCAATAGGCTCGATTGAATTGAACACTTCGTTTGGCCAGTCGATCCATGTTGGGGGTAATCGCATGGGCATCGCCGTAGCAACCGATCGAGGGCCGAAGATCATCAACCGCAATGAACAAAATATTGGGCTGGTCGGCGTAGGTGCGCCCCTCGCAAAACACAAGCAAGCCAACAAGAAAACAGAGAAAGTAAACGCTATTGACCGACTGTCTTTTCACTA
>CAYMFZ010000663.1:0-3234 GCA_964389585.1 uncultured Pirellulaceae bacterium
GGCTTAGGATTTGTCATCGCTATCTCGGAAGTCTGAGCGGTACTATTTGTTCAGAATTTAGAGTGCCTATCGACCAAGAGGTTCGCTCCCAGCCTGCCCATATCGCTCGTGCGACACAATCTTTCAGACCAACGATTTCAGGGTTAAGCCTAGTGCCGCAAGAATACTTCTGCCTACAAACTCCACTTCTCATCAATTGACAATTTTTGTCCCGCAACAACTCCATTGAGGCACTTGACTGAGTTAATGAACGCTCTCGCTTCACTCGATTTTTGCTCCAAGACTTCCAAAAAAAGCTTTACAAGGCTTGGCGTCGTTTCTGCGATTTGCCCCCACATCTCGCCATTTACCTCCGAGTTAACCAACATGATGTGAAGGTCAAATGCAGTTGGGTGACCAACTCCCTTGCCAAAAGGCTCGTGCGTTTTAATTCGATTCAACTGATTGGAAGTGGCAATCTCCGAGAGATAAGTCAAAAGTTGAATAAATGCGAAGTAAGGATTCTCGTCATCTTCGAATTTGATCTCACCAAGCACTGGCAGTAACTGTTCGCCATTCTTCGTCACGCCGATGTAGTCCATGTATGCCGTTTCATTCTGTTTCGCGAGTGATTCGGCCCTAAGATGAGGAAACTCTCGATTCATAAAAGAAAATGTATATTCTCCTTTGGTGGTCGTGCGAACAGGATCTTGGCTTAGCAAAAACTGAACGAGATAGCCCTTTTTGGATTTTTCGGAAAGCTGTTTTCGATTTTGTTTGTCATCATAAAAAGGCTGATGATTGGGCTCTTGTTTATCGTTGACGGCGAGTGCATCCAAAAACAATGCGGCAAGATTGTTGTTGCCTCTCGCTGCATCACTTCGTTTTAGGCCACGCAAATGATCTTTGCACATCGCCAATTGAGGTGCTGTGCTAAACAATCTAAGAGTCTCATAGAGCTTCCGCAGCTTGGTCATCATTCCCCCTAAACCTTCCACCATTCTTTGTCATTCTTTAGTTCAACACGATCCGCCATCTTAGCGAAGCCATCCCTGTCTTGCAGATGAATTGGAACAATTCTCGACTCAGGAAATGCATCAATGAATCTCTTTAATTCATCAACAGTTGCATGGCCTGATGTATGCACGTGTTTGTGGACAACACCAAGACTATTCAGCTTCACGAGAAATTCAGGATCGCGTTTCAAATAGCCAGCCCACAGCGATGAAATGCAAACTGAATTTGCAAGGCAGTTGGCTTTCTCCAGTTCCCACAACATGCTGGGGCGGAAGATCATGACTGACTTTGTAGCAACTTCTGCCAGTTTTTCAGGATAAATTCGATTGTGATAGTAGGGCTTTGGAATGTCAAAACGCTTCTCTCGAATGATTCGAGACTTTTGACTTCGCGGTAAGAACACATGAACACCTTTTGCTTCTGGCGATGGTACGTCAGAAGAGCCAGATGCTCGAAGTACTTCTGCTGTGTACATGTCGATGATCAAGTCACGGTCAACACGCCTTGCTGCTTCATAGACGGAAATCACACGATCAATGTTTTGGCTGGAGCACCAGACCAACCCAATCCCTTTTGTTTCTTGAAGTTCCGCAACAAAGGCATCCTCTACTGACTTTTCATCTGGGAACGCAAAGTCAGGATCTCGACCAACTTGAGTCCCCTCACAGATCAACACGTCGATGTTTGAAGGTGGATCGCTTACAAGGTTGTCAAACCGATGGCTCTGTCTTCCGTGTGCTCGAATATCGCCACTGTAGAAGATTCGTATTCCATCAACTTCAACCAAGAAGCAGAAACTCCCAAATGCGGAATGATCAATAGGAATTGGGGTGAGTTTGAATGGTCCAACCTCAACTGCCTCATTGGCAATCAATGGATTCGTCTCAACGTCGCCCAATGACGGCAAGGGAGTGAAGAAACCACTGACTGCAATGATATTCTTGGCTGCTTCGCCAATGAAGACTGGAGTTGTTTTTGCAACCTGATCCAACAGGCCATAGTGATCAGGATGAGCATGAGAAATGAAAACACCAAGTAGATCAGATGATGCTTTGAGCAAGCCATCAACGTCTGGCATTGAAGTTTCGCCCTCAAGCCTAAGCCCCAGATCAATCAGGATTCGCTTTTCTGAAGCCGACTCAATTTCAACACAATTGCCACCGATTTCGTGGCAACCTCGATGAATCCTGCAACGTGTTTTGCTCAATCACTGCTCCTTTTTGGTTTCGAAACTCCACTCACTAAAATCGAAGACGAGTGGACACGTCTGGTCACAGAACGAAAGAATTTTCAAAAAAGATCAAAATCGCATCTGGCTTCAATCATTGTCAAGAAAGATCGAGTTAGGACCATCAACGCTTATCAACCATTGTTCTGCCGAGTTGTCAAAAACAAACGTGTAATGAGCGTGTAGACAAAGTGGGAACACTTCAAGCTTCCCGACAACAAAAGCTTGAGAATCAGCCGCCTCTTGAATCATTGCTGGAGCCCCCATCAACTCCAGCTTCTCTTTGTGATACTGACCGACTGCTTCAATCCAAGCTTTGGCGGCAGCCATCTTTTCGTCGATCTCGTTATGCGATCCTTGTTGGAGCCGAGTAAGAGGAATGTTGAACCGATCTGAGGCGGATGAACCAGTGAAGTCGTTGGCGAGATAAACGGTGGTGTGGTACTGCATCTGGCAATCAAAATGTGTTGTGCGAGTAAAATCTGGTAGCTTTTGCCCAATCCATGGGGCGACTAAGCCCGTCATCCAAGAGTTGTTTAATCAATTAAATGCTTTCCGCAGGAAATCTGTTTCTTGCCATTTGACTTGCTTGTTTTACAGCTATTTTCTTTGCACCATTCACTCGCAGCAACGCGGTCAACCGCCGTCGAGACTTTGCTGAGGTGTGGCTTGGTTGGAATCAGAAAAAATACAACATGAGGCGTCCAAAATGAAAAGCAGGTTTGGGCAGCTGTGTAGCTGGCCAATTGTTTTCCAAGTCTGGCAACAAATTTCTCTCGCGTCTCACGAATAAAATGTTGATACAACAAGACAGACATGCCTTTATGGATAGTCGTCTTTATTTCATCCGAAAAGATCTTCTTGCTAGAATATTTCTTGCTGGGCTTCATTGGATGTTTTGATTTTCCGAGGTTTGCCAACCCATCGTCTGGATCATAAAAGACAAGCTCTGACTTGTTTTGGGAAAACCAATCATAGGCTTCAGAGAAGTACTTTGACCGCTCAGACGC
>CAYMFZ010000664.1:0-277 GCA_964389585.1 uncultured Pirellulaceae bacterium
GCCGTTGCGATGTCGATCAGTTGACCGGCATAGCCCCGTTGTTGTTGACTCAGGTAAATGTGGTCTGAAACGAGATGTAAGAAAGGTTGTTGCCCAACAAATTCGGCAGCACGAAAAAGTGCATCACCGTAACCGCGCGGTGAGTCTTGCTCAACAAAAGTCAAACGAGTCGCGTGTTCTCCTGCGGCTTTCTCGTAATTGGATTGTTCGCCAGGGCAAATCACGACGCAGATTTCGTCGACGCCCGCATTGACGGCTTCGTGAGCGATCAATTGCA
>CAYMFZ010000664.1:287-3206 GCA_964389585.1 uncultured Pirellulaceae bacterium
GGAAGTGGTCCTTTAGTTTTTCTTCATCTTGATCCTCTTGGTCCACTAGATTTTGCAACGGAAGTGATTTTTGGTCAGGCGAACCGGCGGTGATTACCGCTTTTAAGATACTCATCAACAAGTCTCGGAAGTGTAGGAGAACAGCGTCTTCAAGATTGAGTTCGGCGGAATTATCACCGAACAAACAATCAATCTTAATTGTTAAGCGTCAAACTCAAAACGTCCGCTGCAGAAAATCCCCCTAATATTGGTGCTTTCCGAACGCGGGCTCGTGATCATAGGGATCATCTGTGAAGCTTTTTCGCACGCTTCCAACCAAGTGCGTGTCTTCGATCGTTCCGACCTGCTATTCGTTAACCAAAATCTCGACGATGCGACACGCATTCCCCTTGCTTCTTGCATCACTTTGCGGCGGCACTCGGACACGAAGCTCGTGTTCCTCATCTGATAATTCGGCATTCAAGATATGGGTCCAAGGGATATGCAGCCCGAAACTCCACTGCGTAAATAGATTGACGGTCTTGTATTCTCTGCCATCAATCGAGTACTCGATGGTGCCAGCGTCAGGACCCGCAACGACAAGCAGACCGATGGCGCGGCCTTTGAACTCAAACGAAAAACTATCACCGGCTTTGGTTCCAACGAGCATTGGCACATCATAGAAACCTTGACGTACGTTACCGCCAATTTCACCTTCACGAGGGTCGCAGTTCTCGACGAGCTTAAACCCACTCAGATCTGAAACGGATGTCGGAGCGAGCAGCTTGGTTTTGCTGTAATTGAATTGATCCAAGGGTGCAGGTAATGGATGCGGATTCAACTTGTCTTTCGGAACGTTCGGCGGACTTGAAGAGGCATGGGTAAAAAGCCTTCTCAACGACGACGCGTAAAGTCTGTGTCCAAACGGCGAAGGATGCACATTCTTAAAATCGTTTTTCCAGTCGAACTGCTTGGCGTCAATTCGATCGGTGACTTCTCTTGCAAGATCAATTGAAGGGATCTGGTAGTGTTCAGCAACGGATTCGTGTGTCGAGATGACAGGTGGCGTTTTTTCGTTGCGATAGTCAGCCATGTGTTTTTTATCAACAAAGTGCATCATCACAATGTCGATGTTTGGATTGACGCGACGAGCATGACGCACGATACCTTCCATGCCGCGGACCATTTCGGTTGGTGTTCGCATGTTGTGTAAGTCATTAACGGCAGCTTCAGCAAAAAGCAGGTCAACCTCACCTTTTTCAAAAACATCACGCGTCAATCGAAACGCACCGGGCGTTGACCCCATTGAGGGTATGCCGGCGTTGATGAAGTCGAATTCAGTGCCTGGAAATCTTTCGCGAAAGAAATTCATCGTCATACCTCGCCAGCCTTCCATGTTGGTGATTGAACCACCGAGGAAAACGATACGCCCTTTTTTGGTTTCGCGAAATTTCGTCTCGTAATTGTAAAGTGAACCCCGCAATTTGATGTAATCGTAGTCCTTTGGGAATGTCGATCCGTGTAGTTCGACAAAGTCTGCAACTCGAATCGGTTCAGGGTGAACAAAATGGTGACCACCTGATTTCTCGGTTCCCTTGGCAACTGTCATTACGTCGATCGTGCCGCCAAGTTCGCGATAGGCTTTCGCCAAGACGAATGTATTCTCATTGGGTGGAACGATCTCGTCATTGAGTGAGACAATGTGTAGAATTGGAATCTTGGCATCGGCAACGGGCTTTAGCTTGTCAATCGGGTTGTCGGCAAAGTCTTTGGCTGTGGATTCGGTCAGCCCATATTCTGCGAGGCATCGCTTCCAAGTCTCCACGTGCCCGCGACCAGTTCCTTTCCCGCCGGGCCAACTTCGAATGTCGCAAACGGGAGTGTCGCAATGGATGCAGGACACGCGTTCAGGCCAACGACTGGCAAATCCATAAACGAACAAGCCGCCTCGACTAACGCCCTCGAGCACACATTTTTTGGCCAAACCACGATCAATGATGAATTGGTAAAACGCGTCCCAGTGCTTCATGGCATTGGGGCTACCAAGCATGCCATCGGTATTGATTCGAGCGATGTGGAAGCCGCGATCTAGCAAGATTAAATCGGCTTCCGCGTGGAAGTTCGGAAACCTCGCACGCCAAACCCATGGTTTGCCAGGGGCTGCATGCTTGGGCATGACGACATAAGCCGAGCGCCCGTCGACTTCAAAGTCGTACCGCTGGAAACCATTCCATTTGGATTGTTTTCCCGGCCAGGCTTCACTCGGTTTTGTATCCGTTGATTGCGCAAGAGATACTTCCGCCATGGCAAATACGAGTAGACAGATGCCGAACAGACAAACTCGAAAAAGCTGATTCATGTTGGATGTCCGTATGTCTCGGTTTGCAAGTGTCGCTTGTTTACAGCGAACCTCGATTCGCTCAAACTCGCTTTTAAGAAGCTGCTTTCATTTGAAGGTTTGGCACTTCGTGACCAGCACGGAACTCCCGCGACATCATCTGGTTCGCTTTCTCGTGGTTCGTAACTTGCTCTGTGGTGGTATCGAACTTCAAATCGGCACCCAAAGTGATCGAAGCTCCAGCGTTAACATCAACTTCATTGGCGGTCAGGTGATCGACCATTCGCTTGAGTGAGTCTTTGAACTGGTCCGATTCGTTTTCCATTGCCGCGTTGATCTCTTCTAGCGACGCGTTCTTACCAAGCTGGTGTGAAACGCCGCCGGTGTGGCAAAGCGCGCTTGAAATATGTCCTTCAAGCACAGGCCCATTGAGTTTCGACTGATTATTTGCGGCCGCGGCTTCTAGGAAGTTAGCGTAGTGGTCGCCGCCGCCTTCCCACGATTCCAATTCGTTTCCATCGTTGTCGAAGGCTTTGGCAGAGGAATAAGTCGGCACGACCACGTAGCCGTTTTCGCATTGAACAATGACACCGATTTTTGAG
>CAYMFZ010000665.1:0-3198 GCA_964389585.1 uncultured Pirellulaceae bacterium
CACAACGAGAGGCACGTTATGATTGCGGAGCAATCAACGACTATATCAAACTCACCATGAAGTTCTTTAGACGTAGCAAGCCATAGTCGTTGATCACTCCGTGGTCATAACGAGCGTAACGATGCCGGTCCTTTTGCAAGGTAAGTCGGCAAACGATGGTCTTGTTCCAAGAGTAAAAGGACGAAAGCTATGATCTTGTTCAAGAGTCACAAGGGCGAAAGTTTTCAAGGCGATAGGAAGACCTTCATCACCGACGATCACAACGAGAGGCACGTTATGATTGCGGAGCAATCAACGACTATATCAAACTCACAATGAAATTCTTTAGACCGAGCAAGCAAAGTCGTTGATCACTCCGTGGTCATAACGAGCAGAACGAGACCATTCTTTTTGCAAGTTGACTCCATTGAAAAATCGGCGATGCAAGTACCACTGGGCGAGACACCTTCTGCCGGGCGAGACACGTGCAACCGGGCGAGAATCTTATGTGCAACTTCTAAACTCCGCCAACGTTTTTGAATGAACCGAACTGGATAACGACAATCAATCAATCCAATTCCGACAATACGGAATTGGCGATTGCGCCTTGTGGTGAATCAGAAGCCCTTCCCGCGATACGTTGAAGATGCAATTTCGCACGTTCGTCACCGGATCTTGCCAGTGTTACCGCTTCTTCAAAAGCTTTTTCCATGTAGCTAGTAATCTTTGGATGAACGGGGTTGTTAAACTTCTTCCAGTAATACTTCAATTCATCGTCGGGCCAGTCTTGATAAATTTCATCCCACGAAATTGGATTCATCGTGGCAAGATGTGGAGTTAGCATATGTTCTGCGCTAGGATCACCAACACGTTGATAGCGGTTGTCTAGTGAGACGCGCAACCGATCTTCCGTCACGTTGGGAAGGGCTTTGTGAATGGTCAGCGCCGGAAACATCAGCGTGTCTCCAACTCCATAATCCGTCGTAGCCCAGTCTTCATCGTTGAATTCTGGATGTTCAGAGGGATCCAAGTTTAAACTGCCAGCGCCCAATGAAAAGTGATGTTCAAGCACGCGGCCGACTTTGTGGGAACCACGAAGCACCGCCAGTCCGCCCAGTTCACTAGGGCAATCACCAATTGGACTCCAGCAAGTCAAGTTGTCGTTGGTGCCCTGAAAGTGAACAAAGTCTTGATGTGTCGGCGTGGTGTGTTCGGTGTATTTTGGAAACCAAAGCCGCGCAACCTTTTGCGGAAGTGGCATCATCTGGCAATCCATTACGCGGTCGAGAACGTCCATGACTTTTGGGCTGTGTGCTATCTCATGGAAGGCGTGAAGCTTGTAAACCTCATGGTAAACGTCGGTGTATCCGGGATCGCCTTCGGTGGTTCGAGCATCTACATTTGCGATTCCATCAAGCGGATCGGTCCCTTGTACAAGCCAGCCTCCAGCTTGCATCAAGGTCAGCATTTGCTTTCGCAGATCTATCAATTTGTCAGCGTTCAACAAGCCGCGGAAAAAAAGATACCCATCGTCAGCGATTCTCCGGCGAAGTTCCGTGGCATCGTTTATGGCTTCGTTGGATTCTAAAAGTTCAAGCATCTGCGGAGTCACTCCGGAAAGAATTGCGCTACATCGAAAGGTACGGGAGTCGCATTTGATCAGCAATTCAATAATTGATTCAAATTTAGCGGAGGTGTACGATGCGTCAAGCAACAACCGCGATCATGAAGCTGTTTCACTGCCTGTAATGGCAGATGTGAAATTCTTGATCGTCGAAGATGTTGAATACAGCCTTGACCCCGCTCCGAAAATACAACGAATCAAAAACATGACTTTCAAATTACATCAAGATCTTGAACGTGATGGCATACCGATTGGTAAGTTTGAACTTTGTCTCGTGTTGATGATCAACGACTCAAATTATCCTTGGTTTGTGTTGGTGCCACAACGTGGGAATATTCGTGATGCCATCGACCTATCAGAAACGGATTATCAATTGTTGTGTGAGGAGTCGAGAAACTTTAGTAAAGCCATCATGAGAATTTTCAACGGCGAAAAACTCAACGTGGCGGCTCTCGGGAATGTTACGCCGCAGTTGCACGTTCATCATATTGTCAGATTTCAAAAAGATGCCGCTTGGCCTGCGCCCATTTGGGGCCAACAATCGTTGAAACCGTTGAATGAAGAACAAGTCGAAATTACACGCGTTAAGTTTCGCGAAGCGAAAATCGCCGGATTCACTTGCTTCTGATTCACAAATCCGAATCGAATTCGACTAAACTAGAGTCTCCTTATCAAACGGCAGCCTGAATCAAAGAGAACTCAGCGATGGCAACAGCGACGCCTGGCACTCCTGCGACCGACAAAGCAGTCGACTTCATTTCCCGGATTCGAGAACGAATCGCAACCGTCGTCGTCGGCCAAGACGTCGTTGTGGAACGGACTTTGATTTCACTTTTCACCGGCGGGCATTTGCTTCTTCAGGGTGTACCTGGATTGGCAAAAACTCTGTTGGTGTCGGTGCTTTCGAAAACAGTCGATCTCGATTTCGCGAGAATTCAATTTACGATCGACTTGTTGCCCTCGGATATTCTCGGTTCTGAGATTCTGGATCCGTTGAAGAACGAGTTCAAGATTCTTAAAGGGCCGATCTTTACGAATTTATTGTTGGCCGATGAAATCAATCGCGCCGCTCCCAAGGTCCAAGGTGCCTTGCTCGAAGCGATGCAGGAGCGCAAAGTCACGATTGGAAATGAGACGTTTGGTTTGCCAGCTCCGTTTCTAGTTATCGCGACACAAAATCCGATTGAACAAAGCGGAACGTTTGAGCTTCCTGAGGCACAGCTTGATCGTTTTATGCTTTGTCATCGTTTGGACTATCCGACTCCCGAAGAAGAAAAGGAAGTCTTGCGTCGAAATGCTTCACTTGGAATTCGAAAGCAAGACAAAGGAGCGGTCGCCAGAACTGAATTTGACATTCTCGACAAAGAGCCAGTTGGTTCACCTGAGGAATTGATTGCGACAATGGAAGCTGTCCAGCAAGTTCACATCAGCGACGTGTTCATCGACCATGTGGTTGAGTTGGTGAATCGAACGCGAGTCCATCCTTCATTAGAAGTCGGCTGTTCGCCGCGAGCAGGAATCGCTTTGCTCAAGGCATCACGAGCGCGGGCGTTGATTCAAGGTCGAGCCTATGTTGTTCCCGAAGACATGTATGC
>CAYMFZ010000666.1:0-3196 GCA_964389585.1 uncultured Pirellulaceae bacterium
GGTAAAGCCAGCTCTAAGGCTTCGACGATTCGACGCAAAACCGCCCAGTGCAGCTAGCAGTGATTCGATATTGCTGGCATTCTCATGTTCTCCTACAAGTCGGTAGCAGAAACCGAATTTTGAGACTTGGAGTTCAAACATGACCGGCTCCCATCTGGACATTGTGATTCCAGTTTTCAACGAAATTGAAATTGTTGAACAGCTTCATCAGCGCGTCGTCGCGTCGTGCCGCCAAACAGGCTTGGATTTTCGAATCATCTACGTCGATGATGGAAGTCACGATGGCACCAGTCAGTGGATTGCCGATAACTCTAACCTCTCTGCGCTCAAGATGAATGTCGAGGGAAAATCCGACCCTGTTCATTCGGAAACTCAAACAGACTTCCAAAAGTCATTTTTTCAAGACATTGCCCAGCCAAACACGTGCGATCAATTAACGCCGAGAAATTCCACTGGCGAAGTGACCCTCATTCAGCTTTCCAGAAACTTTGGTCAGCCAAGCGCCATCCTGGCCGGGCTTGAAGCCAGCCAAGGCGATTGCGTAGTCATTATGGATGGCGACCTCCAAGATCCGCCGGAACTAATTCCCCAATTGGTCACGCAATGGAAATTTGGCAATCAAGTTGTTATCGCAGAGAGAACTTCTCGCAAGGAATCATTTCTCAGAGGCTTGGCCTTCAAGACTTTTCACCGATGCTTTCGATACCTCGCCGATTCGCAAATCCCACCCAACACAGGAACATTCTGCTTACTTGATCGCGCCGCGGCAGATTCAATTTGCAGCCTCCCGGAATCACACAGATTTTTTCCCGGTCTACGTGCCTGGGTTGGATACAAACAGACGATGGTTAAGTTCGCTCGGCCCCCACGTGCCGGTGGCGAGCCAAAGCAAACTTTTGTTCGCTTACTGAAATACGCTTTGGATGCCGTGTTTGGGTATTCATTTAAGCCACTTCGGCTATTAACTGGTGTTGGCGTTTCAATCTGCATGCTCAGTTTCATGCTGGCCGCTTGGTTCATGACCAAACGGATGCTCGGCTGGGAGACGGCGTCGATTGGTTTTACAACTTTGACTTGTGCCGTGTTTGGTCTCGGTGGCTTTCAACTGATTGGTATGGGCGTGTTGGGCGAATACATCGGAAGGATTTACGACGAGGTTAAGGCTCGGCCCCAGTACATCGTCGGAGCTCGAACTGATCTTAAGCTGACAGATCATCGATCAATCGAATTTAGCCATTCGCCGCCTGTCGTCGCTGCCCGAAAGATTGCAGGATAGGACTTGTTTCAACTCATCGCCAGAAATTAGAATCGGCCAATCACCACGCGTCGTGAACAGTCCGTCTTTTTCTTGACAAGCTTGTGACTCAGCCGCTTTCCGATACGACAGTCAAACCAAGGCTGGGACTCTACCTCGCCCTTCTTTTCGCCGCTTGCATTCTGCTTGGTCTTTATTGCTGTGAATTGAATCGGCAGTTTTACGCGCATCACCACCCAGTTTACGATTCCCTGAGCTACAACGAAAAGCTTTTTCGCGTGATGACCATTTCGCGCGAATCTGGATTTTTTGATTCGCTTGAAACCGCCTGCTTTTCCAACAATACGAACTGCTTACCCTTCATCGTTGCAGCGTCCGTCGCGAAAGTCATTGAGCCCAGTCGGTCTGTTGGCGTCTGGATTCAGACCGGTATTCTATTTCTTTTTCTGGCAAGCCTCTTGAGTCATCTCGTTCGCGTGCGCGACTTGAAACCTACAACGGCGATTGCTGGCTGTCTTTGCTTCTTCATCGCCAAATGCATCTTTTTTCCCAACGGCGGGCTCTCCGATTTCCGCATGGATTTGAGCCTTTACTTGGCGTTCGCGATGACATGCGTTTGGTTTCTTCAAAGCATGTCCCGGCCGACCAAGCTGAACTTTTTTCTGCTAGGTGTTTCTGCCTCGATAGCGTGCCTGTTTCGCGCGACGGCGCCGATCTACCTGCTGTTCACTCTTGGCCCATTGGCTTTGATAGAACTCACTCGATCCGAAAATCGAGCTGCGAAATTTGCTGGGATCGTCATCTCGTTCGTCACTGTTCTGGTATTGGCTGGCTGGTTTTTCTTTCTCAACTTTGAATTCTTACGTTTTTACTACGTCGAATGGAATACGGACGCTAATGCGAAAATCCCGTTCGTCGAAGCCCTTGATCATATCGACTTTGTCCAACGTAGCATCGGACTTCCATTGATCGTCTTACTAGCAAGTTGGATGATCGCATCGGGACTAGACCGCATCCGAAAAGGATCTTTCTTAACGAGCTTTGGCCAATCGATTCGTAGCGGAGACCTGGACTGGCGTATTTTTTGGATTGGAATTTCCCCCGTCCTGATGATGATCTTACGACGTGCCGGGCTAAATCCCTTTGTTTCAATGCCCGCCGTGTTCGGATTGATTTTGTTCTTTGCCCTGCCCTGTTTGCGACACATCGATCAATCGAATTCTGTATCGTTCAAGCGTTTTTGCTGGACAATGCTTGTGGTTTGTCTGATTATTTCTTGTTTCCGAGGATGGAAGCGGCATCAGCCCAAGGGTTTCGACACGATGTCGATGCAACAACATCTGATCGATTCCATTTTGACTGATGTAAAATCCAGAGGTGTTAGCCAACTCAAATTTGGCGTGATGCAATTGACAGACCTAAATTCCAACAGCCTTTATTCAACTTTGCTTTTCGATCGAACCGACGCCACGCCAACTTTGAATGGAATTCAATTCGATCAAGTCGAATTCAAACGAGTCGCGACGTTTTCGCGACCAGCAGCTACAGATTGGAAGAACGTTGACGGTCAGACAGACGAAGAAAAATTTGATTATCTCATCGCTGATGCAAATGCTCGGATTGATTATTTGATTTTGCCAGACTCAAGCACGGCACAGGCGTTAAAAACAACTGCCGCACACAATTATATCAACCGATATCTTGTGCCACTTCGCGAGAGAATTGTAAATGACGAGTCGTGGAGTCGGGTTGGTGAAGCCATCGCCGCCAATGAATCGGAGGTTGTGGAAATCTACCGCAAGTCTCGGTAGATGTGTTCCTCAAAGTTTTGGAGTGGTGCTCAATGGCCTAACAGGATGGCGGTTGCTGTTTGGTTTGACCTGTTTGGTTTGGGACCTTCGCTTCGCATCAGGTCTGGCGCTATTTCACGGAGTGAAATGC
>CAYMFZ010000667.1:0-3181 GCA_964389585.1 uncultured Pirellulaceae bacterium
TGAAGGAAGATCTTGAGAGAAAAGTGCGTGAACGAAATTTAGATGAGTGAAGATTCAAAATCTGAAATTGGGTTCCGCGAATTAAGACCCGACAATTTCTCCGGCTATCCAATCACAAACTAAAATTCCTTTACCTGTCAGTTTCCACCTCCGCTGGATTCCTGATTCTTTTGGAACATCTGGCGATATCAACAACCCGTTTTCAACAAGTTTGTGTTGAAGGTCACCCAGCACTTCAACCACTTGAACGCCTGTTCGCCGAAGGAAATCCGCATCGGAGACACCTTCAAGCATTCGAAGGCCGATCGCCAGCCGCTCTTTCGCCGCATCCATCTGATCTAAGTATTCACGATCAGAAACTGGACTTTCACCGGATTCGATTAATTTCAAATATCTTGTCGTGCTTTGATGATTCGTTTCTCGAATACCATCTACAAAACGAGCGGCCCCCGGCCCAAAAGCGAAGAAAGGATCGCCGATCCAGTAGGCTCGATTATGGCGGCACTGTTTTTCAGCTTGAGCAAAACTGGAGACTTCGTACTGAATGAATCCAGCTGATCGCAGTTTCTCAATCGCCAAAGAATACATGTCTGCGCGAAGTTCTTCGCCAGAAACACTGACTTCTCCTCGTCCCAAGCGATTCCAAAACTGCGTTCCCTTTTCATACGTCAATTCATAAGTCGAAAAGTGATTGGGTTGCAGCTCCATCGCATTGTCAAGATCGAAATTCCACTCAGCTAGAGTTTCACTTGGCGCGGCAAAGATCAAATCAATCGAAACGTCGGCCCCAAATGTTTTCGCAATCGACACTGCACTGCGAACGTCGTCGATGGTGTGGTCGCGTTCAAGCGACTTTAGCTTGTTTGCATCGAGCGATTGAACACCTAGGCTAATCCGGTTCACGCCTAACTGCGAAAGGGCTTTCATTCGGGCCTCATCCAGATCATTCGGATTGCATTCGGCGGTGACTTCCGCGGACCCAGATAGCAGAAATCGAGACTTAATGATCTCGGAAAGCCGGTTCAACTGTGATGGAGAAAGATGGCTCGGCGTACCGCCTCCCAAAAACAAAGTTTCGATTTCATATGTTCGATCAAGCCAGTCAATTTCAGTTTCCAACGCACTTAAGAAACGATTGATCAGGTAGTCTCGTCCTGCGACCAAAGCAAAATTGCAATATCCACACCGATGTCGGCAGAACGGAACGTGAATGTAGACCGAGCGAGGGTCACTCAACTGTGGGTTGAATGTGCCGGTGCGCACAAAATGAGGGCGACCTTGTTCAGGTTCGCCCTCATCGTTCGTTTGGTTTTTCGCGTTCAAACCCACAACTTCAAACGCCCACCAAGAAGATCAGGAAGCTCTTTTTTAACAAACTTCTCCGCTTGATGACGATTGTAGCGCGTGCTGAAGTGACCCGCGACAACGACTTCGTTCTTGAAATTGTCTTTGCGAGCAACGAAGTCATCCAAATGCATGTGGCCGTTCTTGTGAATCAGCTCCTTGCGATGCTCTGGCGAAACAAAAGTCATTTCAGTGATGAGAACTTTCGTCTCGTAGAACTCAGGGTTGTTATCTAGTCCTGCTGGTGATGTGTCGCCGGTGTAACCGACAAGCGGCATGCGATGTTCAATCGTGATCTCAGTTCCGCTCTCGCGAAGGTCACGAATCTCTTCACCGCTAAGCTCAAGGTATTCTTCCTTAAGCTTTTTTCGTCGCTCGGAAACAATGAAGCCAACACTCGGAACCGTATGCTTCGTCTTGTAAACGTTAAGTACCAGTTCGCGAGAAAGTTCGATCTCTTGTCCAGCTTCGACACCGATCAAATTGCAAGGCATGCGTCCCCGGTCGAGCCGGACGAACGAGTCGAGCATGTTGCGCACCGGATCAATTGCAAACGCTGGTAAATAGATCGTCGGTGGCTCCATCTTCATCAGCCGACGACGGGCAACATAAAGTGGCAACGCCGCGATGTGATCGAGGTGGCAATGAGAAATGAGCCAAGTCGGAGTGCCCATGAAATCCCAAGGATGCGCACCGAGATCGAATCCAAGCTTCAATTCAGGAACTCGCCAATACGACTGAACTGCCGCGCGGGAATAGCCTTCGATGGTCAGGCCATCGTGCTTGATCGATTTAAGTGGTGCGTTATTGAGCATGGAATGCTTAGACGTCTTGGATGTGCGAAGGTTCGGTAGTTGGGAAGTTTTTCAGACCTCGGAGAGGTCAACAATGTCGTTGATTTCGCCGAAATCAGAACGCGCCAAACTTAGCAAATTGGCGGGAGTGTACCGAAAACCGCCATCCTAACTCGCAACCGCTTCCTTCTCGTCCAAAATTTCCACCGCAGCAAAAGTCTTGCCCTCAAGCATCGCAAGGCTCGCGCCGCCACCGGTGCTCACATGAGTTACCGAATCCTCGAAGCCGAGCTGGGCAATCGCAGCGGCACTGTCTCCTCCACCGATGATACTGATCGCTTCGCTGTCAGCAATCGCTTGGGCGACGACTTTGGTTCCTTCGTCGAAAGGAGCCATCTCAAACACACCCATCGGTCCGTTCCAAACGACCGTCTTCGCAGACTTGATAATGTCAGCAAACTTGGCGGCAGTTGCTGGTCCGATGTCGAGGCCTTCAAATTCGTCGGCGATTTCACCTGCCGCGACGACTTGCTTATTGCAGTCCTTGTTGAAGTCGTCGCCTGTGTGCGTGTCGGTCGGAAGAACCAGTTTGTCACCTGCTTTTTCGATTAACTCTTTTGCGAGTGCGACTTTGTCAGGTTCAACCAAGCTCTTTCCAACCTTGCCACCCTGAGCCAAAGAAAATGTGTAGGCCATCGCGCCGCCAATCAAAATGTGATCGCAGACACCAATTAAGTTCTCGATGACTTTGATTTTGTCAGAGACTTTTGCTCCACCCAGAATCGCGACGAAGGGGCGATCGGGATTCGCAATCACGTCGCTGAGGTACTTGATTTCTTTTTCGACCAAGCCACCAACGACTTTTGGCTTGCCACCCATCGCCATCGGGACGCCGTACATCGAAGCATGTTCACGGTGACAAGTTCCAAACGCGTTGTTGCAATAGATGTCAGCGAATTCAGCCAGTTGAGCCGAGAACGCTTCGTCTCCAGATTTTTCACGAGGATCAAATCGCAAATTCTCAAGCACGATGATGTTGCCAT